>JAAXGO010000386.1 GCA_012267425.1 Rhodothermales bacterium | reverse complement strand
CTAGACAGCCGCACTGTTCCTGCTTGCGGATGGAAGCCGCCCGAGTCCAACCCTATCTGCTTGAAGCGTCCTCAGCTTCCTGCCGCATAAACCAGGAGAGCGATGAGAATCGTTTGCAGCACCACGACATAGAACGCGGCTCGAATCGCGATGCGCCGAGCTAGTCTTCGCTCCGACGATCGCATGGAACGGTGTTTTTCGAGCGCGGCATCGTGCAGCTTCTTGAGGCCATTCAGATGCTGCCCTACTTCTTTCTGTATCCGCCTCGTCGATTTCAGACACTCCTCTGTTTGTTGGTGCTTTTTCTTCGCCGACTCGCAAGATTCCTCTACTTGCTTGTACTTCCCCTGCGCTAAATGGCCAAGATCGGAGATTTCTCTCCTCACGGCCTTTACCTGCTCAACCTCCTGCCGGGTCGCGCTGACTTCCCTCTTGACCGCGTTATAGGTATTGAAGAGACTGAACTCCTCAGCCAGCATGCATAGTGCACTAAACCCCAGGAGCGGATCGCCCCACGGACTCCGAAATTCCCCTCCACCGGGTCCGATAGTCTCATCCGCGAGGTAGTCAAATATTTCAACGACCGTAAACGCCGCGCCCGTTGTGAACAGCAATGCCGCGAATGCGAGCATCGGAGAGCCCCGTGGCGGTTCCTGCTCGGCATCTTCCTCTGAACGCGCCGCCGTGTCCCTGCCACTCGACTGCCTTCGCGTTAGCGCGCAGCACGCCATTTCCAGCACCGCGACCGACACCAATAGTACCAGTACTGAGACAACGACCGCCGTCCCATAGTACGCGTCGTTCTGGTATGCACAGCATGCACTCCATACCGCCCAACACACAAGCATCGGTGCGGCCAAAGAGACAAACACGTCTCTTCGGTACTGTCCCTTTGTTTCGTGCGCTTCTTTCGTCCACGCGTCGCGGTAGACCTGCGCTATGTACAAGTCAAGACTCCGTTCCGTATGGCGACGGCGTGCATCGTGCCGGTGTCACCGGTGACCGGTTCGTCAGATCGCCAACCCAATGTAATGGCTCTTGTGGATCCGCCGCTCCCTGATGCAGCACTCCGCCTTTTTCCATCAGGGCCAGTCAACACGATCTTGACACTCGGGCCTGTGGCATCAAGTCGGTGACATCGCGGAAGAAACAATGTTCGGTTCCTGCTCAACGAGGTGTCGCCGCAGTAGGTCTTGCAGCAATTCGCCAACGTCTCGCCTCAAGACATCCACGGACACCTCGTACTCGGCGTGCAGGCGTTCAACAATGGCCTCGGGACCCAATTGCTCCCCGATCAGCTCCCACAGCCTCGCACCAACACCGTCCAGGCCGAGGTATCGGCCGGACCGCATGTCGGCCACGATCACCTGATCGTCCATTCTGACGTAGTGGGCGTGCTCAGCGAGCCTCAGCCGCATCTCCACCGGTGGTTGCGCAGGTCCGCTCCTCACGCTGCCGACTTCAGCCATGCTGTATCTCCCTTATGGGCGGCGTACTGCAGCCAAGCGTCCAGGGTCAGTGTCGTGAGCAGCCCGCCGAG
>JAAXGO010000385.1 GCA_012267425.1 Rhodothermales bacterium | reverse complement strand
AAATCGTACGCCCGACGGCACCCTTCACATAAAGCGCGTCGGGCACTGCGCAAAATAGAAAGCGCGGTAAGTGAGTCTGGTTGGATGTGGGTTAAGCGGTTCGGCGGAGAAAGCCTCGAAGTTTTCTACAGATCGACCGCCGAGGTATTCAACGAGGTGGCGAACGCCGTGCTCGGTATTGAGTTCGAGTCTGGCCCCGGCAACTCCCTCATCGCTCGCTGGGAGTTCAGGTTTCCGGTCGAGGACATCATCCTGAATCTGCTCCATCGCCGATATCCCCTACGCCGGCTTGTACTGCTCACCAATAACAAAGCGTTCATACGAGACGGCTGCGGCGTGCGTATGGAAAAGCTGGCAAGCTCGCGGCGGTGGTGGGGCGTTGCCGGAACCAGCCGTATCTACCGCAGCGAAGCCTCAGGCTCTTGATACAGCGTCGAAAACGACCATGACGGTTGCAAACCCCGCCGGCTCGGAACTGTCGAATCCAAGCGCTTCCAGCACGCTTGGAGAAGCGTTATCGAACAGTTCCTCGATCTTCGGAGCCGCATCTCCGGCAGCCTCCATGAGCGCCCCCAACTCCTGCCGCGACTCCACTTCTTGCATTTGCCGCAAGTCGAATCCGGCATCTGCCAACACGTCGCGCCATCGACTCGGAGACAAGGCCTCGGCATGGGAGTCATCTCGCAACTTCGAAACCGTGTTGGCAAAGTGCATTGCCTCGGGATCATCCGGCCCTGAGTGATCCACTACCAAAAGACGCCCTTCGGGCTTTAGGACCCTGCACGCTTCCTCCAGCGCGCTTGGAATGTCGGTCAAATGGTGATAGGCGCGCGAGCAGGTAACGATGTCGAAAGTCTCCCCTGGAAATGGTAGGTTGCCGCTCCGGGCCACCGTGGCGCGAAATTCCGGGCCTCCGTCCGCTACGTCCGATCTTCCTTGCGCGAGCATCGCGTGAGTTAGATCCGCCAGGTAGATCTCCGCGCCCTGAGCGGCCATTCTCAGGGCGCACGCTCCACGCCCGGCCGCGGTGTCCAGCAGTTTCTTCCCTCTCAGATCGCCCGCCATAGCAGCCAGCGCCTCCAGGTCGGATCTCACAACTCCCTGGCCGTAGCCGGCGGCGGCCTGACTGAACTTCTCGACGTTCGTAGCTTCGGCAACTCGCTCGTTAGACAAGATAATCTCACCACTTCAGGCACATTTACAGTCGATCAAGTCTAGACTGCACACAGAATCGAAGCCGATTTCCGCATCAGAGATCACAACTCGGGACGCAACCGGCGAAGCGGCGGCGTCTGCCTAGGGTCCGGAGTCACGGTGTCGGTGGACTTGAAAGGACGGAGTACGGATGGGCGTTGTTCGAAGTACGGATCGACAGGCGGGAGAGGGGACTTTATCAGGTATCGTCGGCAAGGTCTTGCTCGACCCCGACGCAGGCGCTGGCGCGGTGACGCTGGGCGAACTGCTAATCGACCCCGGCGCGGAGCTTCCGCTCCACAATCACTTGGTGGAAGAAGCCTTTTTCGTCTTTGAAGGCGAGGGTCTGGCGCTTATCGGCGAAGACGAGATTCCGGTCTCAGCCGGCGACGCCGTACTCGCGCCCGCGACCGTTTACCACGGATTCCGCAACACCGCCGACACACAACTCAAGATGGCTTTCTTCTATCCCGCTGTAAATCCCGCGACGGAGTTCAAGTAGCGGACGCGGGTTCCCGGGCTCGATTTAACGCGAAATGAACCGCAGGCTAGACAGCCACCTTGAACTTCTCGCGCAACTCCGCAATCGCCGGAAAGCGCCCTTCGGCCTCCTTAGAGAAAACCAAGTCTCCGTTTATCGTGACCTCAAACCGCCCGCCAGATGCTGGCGCCAGCGTCCAGGAGCCAACGTATTCACCGAATTCAGACAGCAATTCGTCCGTCACACTGACGGCTCTGGGTAAATAGTTTCACTGCAGGCAGTATTCAATCGCTACATTCAGTTGGCCAGACACATGTCCTCCTCTTCTAGCCAAGTGCACACAAACGATATTACTACCTAGACCCGACAGCTTTCGCCACCCAACCTGAACTCCGTTTTCAGCCGATATCGTGGTGAAAGAGTAGGGCCGCGAGGTCGCCGTTTGGCGCGTTTCGGAACAGTGTGCTTATCGACTCATCGCCGTTTTTATGTCAAGATAATACTGTGTTGTCCACGCTCGAATTCAACGCCTTTCACAGGTTTGGAGAGGCACCTTCGAGTACAATTGGAGAGTAAGTTTAGGAGCGCCTATTGGGTGTCATCGATGCACTGGGATATGGTTCTCGTATCGTCGTACGGAGACCGTACCTAGTCGCCGTTCCAGTGCTGGTCGATCTGATTATCTGGCTCCTGCCTCCCATTTCAACTCGCGAGGCTATAACAGCGTCGCTCGATCCGGAGTATCTGGCAACGCAACCGGACAACGTGCTTGGGTTCTCTGAAATCTCCTGGCTGCTCGGGTTTTTCGTGCCATCGACCGGACTTCTTGCCGCCAATCTGGAAGCGGTCGGATCCACAATCGAACTAACTACAATTGGTTCAGTTCTCAGCGCGACGATCCTGCTTATCGTGGGCGGGGCAATCTTCGGCACCATGTATTTGGTCTTGCTCGCAAACGCAATCGAGGGGGGCAAGCCGCGCTTCAATTTCATGTCGGAGATCGCCAATAAATCGCCGAAGCTTGTTGGCCTCGCTGTGGGTGCAGCCGCAGGCATTATGATCACGGCGGCCGGCCTTGTCCTTCTTGCCGTTCTCTTGGCCCTGGCCGCTTCGTCATTGCCTGTTGTAATCGTCGTTCTGTTCGGTCTCGTAATGTTGGTGGCGTCTCTTGCATTCTTTGCAGGCATGCTCGCAGCCGGTCTGGTGCTTTACTTCGCGGTTGTGGCCTTGATACTCGAGCCAGTTTCAATCCGGGACAGCATACGCCGCTCGATATCTTTCTGGAGAGGAAACTTGGTACCGGGAATCGTCTTTGTCCTCTTGGTTACTCTTATCCAATGGGGCATCACCTTCATTTGGTTGGGCCTGTCCCAGGTAACGCCAGGGTTGATTATCTCCGTGTTCGGCAGTGCATTTATTGGAACGGGGATCTCCGCTGGCAGCATGGTTTTCTACGTGAATCGACTGTCGTCCTTACCGGAAGTCGCCGCAAACGATCCATTGGGCGCCTAGGAGGCCCGCTTGACCTACACCGCCGAAACCATCGAAGTGCTCGAAGGTCTCGACGCCGTGCGTCGGCGGCCTGCCATGTACATAGGCGATACCGACTCGGCAGGCC
>JAAXGO010000384.1 GCA_012267425.1 Rhodothermales bacterium | reverse complement strand
CCCGTCGACGAACGGACGCAATCGTCTGGGAAGCGTTGACGGTGTGGAGGCGTACTCGTACTCCTGTACGATAGGCAGCGAATGACCACGAAGGAACAGATCCACCAGTTGGTGGAAGACTTGCCGGACAGTGATCTGGAAACCGTGAAGCGGGTCCTGGAGGGGCTGTCGGCCTTGTCGTCAGCCAACTTGGTGAAGGCGGCTCTTGCGCATGCGCCAATCGACGACGAGTCGGTGACGGACGAGGAAGCGCAAGCGATTGAAGAAGCCGAGCTCGACATCGAGGCAGGTCGAGTTGTCACAGCCGACCAAATCAAGGTGCGATTCCGATTGTGAGCATCACTATGCGAACAGGCCTTCGATACGTGGAGCCGAGCGTCTGGCCGGCAGTCTCGAAGTCAGCGAGGTGTCGCGTTGCCAGAGGATGATCGTCCTAAAGGTCCGGTGATCACGTCGATCAGCATCGAGGGTTTCAAGAGCATCGAACGGATCGATCACCTGTCTCTGCATCCGATCAATTTACTGGTCGGGGCGAATGGATCCGGGAAGTCAAACTTCATCGACGTGTTCTCGTTGCTACGATCCGTCCGCGAAGACACGTTGGACACGTATGTCGAGCGGTCCGGAGGCGCAGACCGGATCCTCCACTTCGGGTCGAAGGTCACGCGAAAGCTATCGATCGCCGTTGCGTTTCACGGTGGTGGGTGCTTCGAGGTGCGCTTGGAGGTAGCCGAAGATGATCGCCTTATGGCCACTTTCGGAGGGGCCATAGGGAGCATAGTGATGGGCAGGCCGGGACATACCGGGTTGCTGGAATTCACACGGGATCAACTCGAGCGCTTTCGGGTGTACCACTTTCACGACACGAGCCAGACAGCGCCGATCAAGCGGACCGCGGATCTTCATGACAACCGGTACCTGCGTGAAGACGGTTCCAACCTCGCCTCTTTTCTGTACCGGCTGCGGCAGAAGGAGGAGGCGGCGTACCGCATGATCGTTCGCACTGTGCGGCTGGTAGCGCCTTTCTTCGAGGATTTCGTCCTGGAGCCTCAGGCACTGAACGAGGACAAGATCCGTCTGGAGTGGCGGCACCGGGGATCCGACGCCTATTTCGACGCCTCATCGCTCTCCGATGGCACGCTGAGATTCATCGCATTAGCGACGCTTCTCTTGCAACCTACCGAGCTTCAGCCCCACGTCATTCTTCTGGACGAACCGGAACTGGGGTTGC
>JAAXGO010000383.1 GCA_012267425.1 Rhodothermales bacterium | reverse complement strand
GACTTGCCGGATCCGGAACGTCCGCCTCGGCTAAGGGGTGGTTACGAATGGCTCAAGTAACCAAATACCGTGGTCGGCGTACACCTGCCGATTTATCCAAGCGCCTTGAATACCATGCCGGCGGCCCCGACACACCATCCTCAGTGCGTTCTAGTCACCGGAGGAGCTGGATTCATCGGCTCCAATTTTCTCCTGAAGATGGTGCCCCGGTACCCGGACGTTCGATTTATCAACGTCGACAAACTTACGTATGCAGGCAACCTGTTGAATCTCCAGTCTATTGAGGATGCTCCCAACTATGTATTCGTCAGGGCGGACATAGCCGACCGGAACGCCGTTCTGAGGCTATTCGACCGGTATCGTTTCACAACCATAATCCATTTTGCCGCCGAGAGTCACGTGGATCGGTCTATTTTGGCTCCACTGGCGTTCGTGGAGTCGAATACGCTCGGAACGGTAGTTCTGCTGGAGGCCGCACGCCGAGCATGGGGCGACAGTAGCACCGACCGCCGCTTTTTCCACGTCTCGACAGACGAGGTATTCGGCTCACTCGGAGAGGAGTCGTGCTTCACGCTCGATACTCCGTATGATCCTCATTCGCCCTATTCGGCTTCGAAAGCGGCAGCCGATCATTTCGTGCGGGCCTATGCCCACACATATGGCCTACCGGTGACGATTTCGAATTGCTCCAATAACTACGGACCCTACCAATTCCCCGAGAAGCTGATTCCCCTTGTGATCAACAATGCCCTTGAGAAGCGGGCAATACCGGTGTATGGCACGGGTCAGAATGTACGCGACTGGCTCCATGTTGAGGATCACTGCGAGGCAATCGACACGATGCTGCAGTACGGAGCGGCCGGGGCTACGTATCTGGTAGGTGGACACGGCGAGCGCACGAATCTGGATCTCGTTCGTCTGGTGTTGGACCTCGTTGACGAAGAGCTCGGACGCATTCCCGAATCGTCCCGCCGTCTCATCACATTCGTGAGCGACCGCCCGGGGCACGACTTTCGGTACGCAATCGATGCACGCTACATCCGGGAGACGCTCGGATGGCAACCTCGGTACACGCTTAACGACGGTCTCCGAGCGACCGTCCGATGGTATTTGTCACACCGGGAATGGCTCAAGCAGGTCCTTGATGCCTCCTACCGTACGTACTACGAAACCCAATATGCGAATCGTTGAGCCGGCGTCGGATTGCCTTTCGGGGGCTCAGGTCGCGCGGGAGACAAGAAGCACTGCTAACGTCCAGCTACTGATTACCGACCTGTGCTAAGAGAGCAGTTTGAGTGCCGCAATTGGACGGAGGGTCACGCCTCGAGACACTCTGTATCACGCGTAACTTTCTGCGCACTGCCAACGTGACTCTACGGCGGAGTACGGGTATGCAGAGCCACAATTGATTGCGTATAGTGGGAGGCTTGAATTGAGCCGCCGGCAGTATCACTTGGAAGACGTAGCACCGCGAGTCGCAACTCATCCGAAAGGCGGTGACATTGGGCTCCGTGCGCCCGACATCATGCATCTCTTACTCTTCGACATTGACGGAACCTTGCTTATGCCCGGAAACAACGGGCGACGCCTCATGGAGGAGACCCTTGGTGAGCTGTGTGGACAGGCAATCTGCTCCGACGGCGTGTCGTTTTCAGGTCGCACCGATCCCGCAATCCTTCATGACATTCTGCTCCACAACAGAATCGGCGCACCGGAGCCGCTCATTCCCATCGCTCTGGAGCGCTATGTGCAACGGGCTCGCCAGGAGATGGACCCGCCAGAAGTCACAGTGTTGCCGGGAGTGCACACGCTGCTCAGGCGCCTATCTGCCAAACCCACGGTGCTGTTGGCACTCCTTACAGGCAATCACGAAGTGACAGCCTATCTCAAACTCGCAGCGGGCGGCCTATCCGAGTATTTCGCGTTCGGTGCGTTCGGCAGCGATCACACTGACCGCACCCGCCTCCCCGCCGTCGCTGCGCGTCGCGCACAGCTCAAAACGGGACTCACGTTTGAAGACCGTGATATCGTCGTCATCGGCGACTCGACGCTCGACATTTCCTGTGCGCAGAGCGCAGGCGCCCGGTCAATCGCCGTCTGCACCGGCATGACTGATCGTGCCACTCTTGCCCAGCAGAGGCCAGACGTGCTGCTCGACGACCTTACCGACTCCGATGCGTTCTGCCGATGGGTTCTCGGTCCGCTTTAGCGGTTACTAAGCCGTACCGTCGGATAAGGTCGGAGAGAAGGCCTGCAACCGATCGCTCCACCATGTCGAAAACGGCTTCGAATCCTCCCCTGTAGTACGGGTCTGGAACCTGGCCGTCGCCGGGCTCGGAATCGTAGTCACGCAGCAGGCGCACCTTGTGAGAATGTCGTCCGCGTGCGTCCATCGTGCGCACCGCCCGGAGATTGCTCCGGTCCATCACGAGGATGTGATCATAGGCATCCAGGTCACGGGCCTTGAATTGCTGCGCCCGCAAATCCTCGATCGATACGCCGCGTCCTCGTGCAGTCGTACGCATGCGGCGATCCGGCCGCTGGCCCACATGCCAGGCTCCTGTCCCACTCGATGCGATATCAAACCGGCTCGCCAGGCCTTCTTTTTGGACAAGATCCCGAAACAACCCATGTGCCATGGGGCTGCGGCAAATATTCCCCATGCACACGAACATCACGCGCACGCGCCCCATCCTGTCACGCATTCCGCCGGGTTCAGTTGTCCTGGGGAACTTCGTCAAAAGGTCGGGGAAACTGGCGGAAAATCTTGTGGTTCGCAAGTCCTACCGGCAGCGAGTCGAAGCGGTCGTGACGCCGTACGTCGACGAGGCGGTGGCCCTCAAGGAAAAGCGAGTACATCCGCTCCCTCAGAATGACGTCAACGACATTCGCTGCCGTGAGTTCGACCTGGTCTAGATTCGCCGCCGCACGTACTGCGTTGATGTCCCGCATGGCTTCGGCGAGATTTCCCTTGCCGGCATTCGCTTCGGCTCGAATCAACAGCAGCTCCTCTTTCCGCATGACTGGAAGCGGAGACACTGAGTTCTCTGCAACGGTAGCAACGAGAGCAGTCGATACACCGTTGGCGGACGACGGTGAAGGATCAAAACTAGGATCGTCGGACCTGTCGAAGATCTTGGACGAATAGCGCAGGTCGCCTGCAATAGCCATGTCCTTGTACATCGGATGTGCCCGCAGCTTCACGAATGGGGCCGTCGGTAGGGCATACAGTGGATGCAGCTGGTCGCCTGAGCCCGCGCTATAGACGTGGTAAACACCCAGATTCATGTCTCCGGGTTCATCCACGAATGATCCTGAAAGCGCATTGAGTGCCGTGTCGTAGTCGAATCTGTACAGGGCTACGCGAGCACGCAGTCCACGGTTAAATCGGGCGAAATCGAATGGCGTGTCGAAGCCGTCAAAGCCACTACTGAGTGAAAACGGGAACGCCGACCCGCCGGACTGCAGATCCGAGTATCCCTCGTCAAGGAGACGCTCGATTTCGTCGTACGCTACAGCTGGCTCGACAAACGGCGTGGCAATATCCGTGCTGAACTCGATCTTGATGCCGTTGTCACCCATATAGTTGAGATTGAGCAACAACTGGTACGCTTTCACAGTCTTCGCAAAACCATATGCAGCACTCTGCGCGGCACCGCTAAGATCACTCGATATGCGCCCTTCGAGCGCCCGGACGTTGCCGATCGCGCGGTACCGTGCTCTCCACGGACGGAGGACGATGAATCCGCCGGGATCCAGCGGCCCCGTCAGGAGCTCCGCCGTCCAGCGCGGATCTGCCGGATCCATGTAGTAGACCTCGCGCGCCAGTGTCCCGGATCCCACCAAGTAAACGAAGAGATCCGTACGCATCGAGCCTTCGACGCCCGTTACAAGGCTTTGGATCGATACGTCCGCCACATTCGGCGCATTCGGGTCGGTCACCTCAAGCGAGTCACAGGAGGTCAGAAGGAGGGCCAGAAAGAGAGGCCCAAAATATCTGCGAGTCTTCATATCGAAGCAAAACGTCTTGGGTGAAGCTTCAATGAGGCTGGGGCGTACCCACACTGGAGACAGAATACGCCCGGCTCCGACACGTCACCGGTGTCGCGTACGTGGCCCGAACCGGAAGCCTGCCGGTGGTCAACGCCCTGCGCTGCGTGGCTGAAACGAAGTTTTGGGTGCAACGGCAAAAGATCTGCGCCTTAGAATCCGAAGGACACTTTGAAGTACATGCTGCGGACCGACGGGAACGGGATGACGTCCACGCTGCGACCGATGGCAATACTGCCAAATTGGCTTACTTCCGGATCGTACCCGGTGTAGGGCGTGAACAGTAACAGATTCCGCCCGGATACGCCGATGTTGACACTCGACACGTGCGAGCTAAAAAGCGCGTTTACGGTGCGCACCGGTACTTCGTAGGACAGGCTGACTTCGCGGAGCTTCACGTAGCTGCCGTCTTCCACGTAGGATTCGGCCGGGCTTCCGCTATCCCTGCGGGCCATGCCGGCCTCCGTGTCCAGATCGGGAGAAATACCTCCGATATCCATGAGAAACCGCCCCAGGTTGATCACGTCACCTCCCTCCTTCCAGTCCCATAGAAACCGGAACGTAAGATTGCGAAAGCTGACGCCGTTGACCCAAGACAGCGTAAAGTCCGGGTTTTCGTCACCGTAGACCTTCTTCATGCCGTTCGGATCCAGCCCGACGATCGTGGTCGGCGACTTGCCAGTTTCGATCTGGTATTGCCCCAACGCAAGAGCAAAGCCTCCAATTTCGAACGGATCGACATGAAGAGCAGTGATCTCCGATCTGGTCCTACCAAAATTGAACCGGGCATTCCACCGCAAATCCTCCGTAAGGATGGGCGTAATGTCAAGCGACGCCTCTATGCCGGTCGTAGTCATGTCGCCCGCGTTGATAAACTGCGTGGCGTAGCCGGACGACGGCGGCAGGTTGTTTTGGAGGATTAGATCCCGGATGGTCTGGTCATACCACGTAAGCTCAAGACCAGCCCGGTCATTCAGAAATCCGACATCAAGACCTAACTCCAATTCCTGTGATATCTCCGGCTTGATGTCTGGGTTACCAAGCTGCGAAGGGGCGGACACGCCGCCCGAACCCCCAACGTTTTCGGGCGTGAGCGACGTAAACTTGACACCGAATGAGGGCAGATTACCCGTACGACCGAACGCCGCCCTCAACTTGAATTCGCCAACATCGTCACGCAATCCGTCCCAAAAGTCATATTCCGACAGGCGTACCGACGCGGAGAGCTTCGGATAAAAGTACAGCTGATCAGGATCCCCTATGCGACTACTACGGTCTGCACGCAACCCTGCCGTCAGGAATATCGCCTCGTCCAGGC
>JAAXGO010000382.1 GCA_012267425.1 Rhodothermales bacterium | reverse complement strand
TGATCCGGAATCCGTCTTCCGTCACGGAATGGGGAAGCGACCGTTCCAAGCCCTCCAGATAGTTGCTCATGATGGGACGGGCAATGGCATTGATACAGGTGGTGCTTGTCCTTTCAAACTCGCGATAGTGAGGCAAAACCTCGTGGGAAAGAGAGACAAACACTTTGTCGCCCAGGCGTTCCGCAATCGATTTGCCCAGCAAGAGCTCGTGTACTGGATTTCGAAACGAGAACAACAGGCAGACCGCGACGCTTCTCACACCCGAAGCCTCGATCTCATCGACAACGCGCTTGATCTCATCCGCTTGAAGCGGCTCAACGATACTTCCGTCCGCGGCAATTCGTTCACGCACTTCCAATCGCTGCTTTCGCTTGATCAGCGGTTCCGGCTTCTTTTGCGCGAGATTGAACAGATCTTTTCGGTCCCCGCGCATGATCTCCAAAACATCTCTGAAACCATCGGTCGTGATCAGGAGGCAATCGGGGCGATCCGAAGTTAGAAGTGCATTCACGACGACCGTCGTACCGTGCCTTAACGTCGAAATTTCTGTCGGATCCTCACAGACTGTGGCCAGAACGGCCAAGAAGCCCGCTTCCAGCTTTCCTGGCGTGGTGGCAGACTTCCCAACAAACCAGGAACCATCGGCCCGCCGGGTGATGGCGTCCGTAAATGTTCCGCCCATGTCTATTGCAATGTCCATGTGTTCACTCGACACTTGATCCAGTTGGTTGCGCGGAAATGCAGGTCAGATAGACTCTTCGCATAGTTTCGCGGCGGAATCGGCGCTGGTGCAAGACTTGTTCGCGTGAAATCCTGCTTATTGTTCGGTGTCGGCACAGTGGCAACCGGTCCGGTTTCCGCGCGATGCCGGAAGGAATCAACGAGAAAGTGTTCAGAGTGATCCACCTTTCCGCTCAGTCACTTAGTGCGTACAGGCAACACGCCAGAAAACCAGTTGACAGCAATCGCTACCGCTGCGTTTGGCCACACTTGCTCATTGTCACATAGTCCCCCTCATAAGCGGTTATTCTACCACCCACGAACTTGGCTCACAAAGACAACTGGAGTGGCCTGAGCCCTTTGGCTCCCTCACTCATAAGGAGAGTCCTGGTTCAGGAGAGTCCTGGTTCCGCACAACGCATCGTCGATGGGTTGGCACGCACGCCGGGCGCGGAGCCCTCAACTCGCTCAAGCGCGCGGCGCGCATCTGCGGGTTTGTCTCCGTTCAGCGCCGAGTGCGGCCGGATGGAGTTGTGGTCGTAGGTGAAGGCACGACAGATGCCCTCGACGAACTATGAGAACCGTTCGTCCACTCGGGCGCGGGACGTATTCCTGCGGAGGTCGACCGGCTCAGCCATTTCCCGAGCCCGGCGATTTGCAGGCCGGGTCTGGTGCTCTCTTGGACATCCGGCAATCCGCGAACCCGGCCACCGGCTTTGGTCGTTGAATGCTACAATCGTGCATGTGCAGGGAGAGACCCGCCGCCGAGGGGATCGCAGGACGGCGGGGCGAACGGAGAGGGAGGCAATCATGACACGCGGCGATTTGGCCGGGGGCAGCGACCGCCCGGTGTTCGTCCTGATCCACGGATCGTGGCACGGCGCCTGGACGTGGAGCGAGATGACGCCTCTGCTTGCCAAGGCAGGCTATGCCTCGATCGCCATCGATCTTCCGGGCGCGGGCACGCGCACGCGGATTCCGCAATCCTTTCTGAAGCGGCCTCTCGACAAGGCGGCGTTCGCGACCGAGACGTCGCCGGTCGCCGGCGTCACGCAGGAAGACCGGACAAAGGCGGCGATCGATGCCGTCGACCACGCGGCCGGTCTGGGAAACGGCAAGGTGGTGCTCGTGGGCCATTCGTGGGGTGG
>JAAXGO010000381.1 GCA_012267425.1 Rhodothermales bacterium | reverse complement strand
CTGCTCAGGACATCCCTCGCGCACCGAGACGAAACCGCCGAACCCGTGATCAGGAAGGTTCACAGGGCGGGGACGGTGCAACCGGACACGCTATGTGGCCTTTATGAGGCCGATGTCGAGGGTAGACCAGCCGTCGTAGAGTACGAGCCGGACGCGAACCTCCGTGACACGGAGCAGGTACCCATTCTCCACCAAGGCGGCGTCGCGGCGTTCTTGTGGGACGAAGTGCTGCCCTACTCCCCTGATGCCTGGTACGCCCCTGATAGTGTGAAGGTGGGCTACGAGGTCAGCTTCACCCGCCACTTCTATAAGCCGCAGCCTTTGCGTTCCTTGGAGGAGATTCGGGCCGACATCCTCGCTCTGGAACGGGAAACGGAGGGGCTGTTGTCAGAAATTCTGGCTCCCGACGGAACGACAAACGGCCAGCCGCGACTTGCGGAAATTGCTACCCAGCCAACTAGGAGGAGCTAATGTCTGAGACCGAGATCATATTTGAAGTCAGCGAGGACGAGGTGGACGGAGGATACACCGCCAGTGCTTTGGGGTTCGGCATCCACACCGAGGGCGATTCTCTGGAAGAGCTACGCAGCAATGTCAAAGAGGCTGTCGACTGTTACTTCGACGAGACTATGCAGCGCCCCAAGCTGATTCGCCTGCACTTCGTCCGCGAGGAGGTCATGGTCGCGTGAGATTGCCTCGCGATGTGAGTGGCGTGACTCTACAGGCGTCGCTTCGGCGGCTGGGCTACGAAGCCGTGCGGCAGCGCGGTTCCCACGTGCGCGTCACCACGCAAATCAATGGGGAACATCACGAGGTCATCCCGCAGCACAATCCGATCAAGGTGAAGACGCTGTTGAACATCTTGAAGAGTGTCGCCGCGCATCACGGAATGAGTGTGGAAGAACTCCTGAGCGAGTTGGAGCTATGAACGCAGCCCATCCCACAGGCCGACTTAATGCCTACACCGACTACAAGCCGTCCGGCGTCGAGTGGCTGGGTGACGTACCTTCGCATTGGGCTATGTCGCGCGGTAAAGCGTTGCTCGTTCCCATCGACCTGCGTTCCACCACGGGGAGCGAGGAATTGCTAACTGTGTCCGCTCGGCATGGCATCGTCCCACGGACCACTGCCAACGTGACGATGTTTAAGGCGGAATCCTATGTGGGCTACAAACTGTGTTGGCCTGGAGATCTGGTTGTCAACAGCCTGTGGGCCTGGGCACACGGCTTGGGCGTTTCGGAGCATCATGGCATTGTTAGCTCCGCATACGGTGTATACCGTCCGTTGCAGAACGCTAACGGTCGTTTCATTCATCTATTAATCCGTTCAATCCCCTTCCAGTGGGAGTTGCAGGTGCGGTCGAAGGGAATATGGATATCCCGCCTTCAACTAACTGACGAGGCATTGCTCGGAGCGCCGTTCCCCCTCCCACCCCTCCCGGAGCAGCGCGCCATCGTGCGGTACCTGGACTACGTGGACCGGCGCATCCGGCGGTACGTCGCCGCCAAGCGGAAGCTGACTGCGCTGTTGGAGGAGGAGCGGCAGGCCGTCGTCAACCGGGCTGTCACCCGCGGCCTCGACCCCGACGTAAGCCTCAAGCCCTCCGGCGTCGAATGGCTCGGTGAGGTGCCGGAGCATTGGGAGGTGCGACGGCTGAAGACTCTGGCCGCCATCGCGACTGGTGGACGCGATACTATCAATCGTAAGGAAGACGGACTGTACCCATTCTTTGTTCGCTCCCAAACTTCTGAAAGGATCGACACGTGGTCTTTCGAAGGTGAGGCAGTTTTGACAGCTGGCGATGGAGTTGGAGTGGGCAAGGTCTTCCACTACGTGAACGGAAAGTTTGATTATCACCAGCGTGTCTACAAGTTTAGCGACTTCCGGCGCGTTCTCGGAAAGTTCTTCTATCACTACATCAGGTCCACACTCCGCAACGAGGTCTTCCAAGGGACCGCGAAATCTACCGTTGACTCGTTGCGGCTTCCAATGTTGCAGAACTTTCCGGTAGCTACGCCTCCATTATCCGAGCAAAGGGAAATCTTCAAGTTCCTGGACAAAGCCACCGCCGCCATCGACGCCGCCATTGACCGTACTCGTCGTCAGGTGGAGTTGGTGGAGGAGTACCGCACCCCGGCTCATCGCCGACGTGGTGACCGGCAAGCTTGACGTGCGCGAGGCGGCGGAGCACCTGCCCGACGAAGCTGAGGACATTGTTCCGATAGGAGAAGGCGGCCCGCAGCAGAACGGCTTAGCCGGACGAACCTACGTCGTCGAGGAAGAGCCGGCAATCGCAGAGGAGGTGACAACATGATC
>JAAXGO010000380.1 GCA_012267425.1 Rhodothermales bacterium | reverse complement strand
GACCTTCACCCCTGCACAGACACACGTGCCGGCAGTCCACGTGCCGGCTTCGCAAGTGCCGGCAGTCCAGGTGCCGCCCTCAGTCGAACACGCCGCCGATGCGACCGGGTCGTCGGTCTCGGCACACGTTGGCGCCGGATCATCACAGGTAAGACTCGCCTCATTCCAGACCTTCACTCCTGCACAGACACACGTACCGGCAGTCCACGTGCCGGCATCGCATACACCGGCAGTCCAGGTGCCACCCGCCGTGGCACACGCCGCCGATGTGACCGGATCGTCGGTCTCGCCACACGTTGGTGTCGGATCATCGCAGGAATAACTCTCCGCATTCCAGACCTTCACCCCTGCACAGGCACAGGTGCCAGCAGTCCACGTGCCGGCATCGCAAGTGCCGCCGATCCATGTGCCGCCCTCCGTGGAACACACCTCGGATGCGACCGGGTCGTCGGTCTCGGCACACGTCGGTGTCGGATCATCACAGGTAAAACTCTGTGTACTCCAGACCCTCCCCACTAAACAGTCACAGGTACCATCAGTCCACGTGCCGACATCGCAAGTGCCAGCGATCCATTTGCCGCCCTCCAGACGTTCACCCCTGGACAATCGCACGTACCGCCGAACCATGAAGCACCATCAATCCCTATACATGCTATCTTTTCCGGGTTTTCCTCACATCTACCGGTCGATCTGTTCAGCGTCTTCGTTCCCGGGCAGCTACAGGTAAACTGGACCCAACTGCCACCCGACTCAACGCACGTGTCTCGCTTGGTCTTCGATGTAGCGGGACACTCCCAGGTAGGATGAATGGGATCCGTCTTTCCGTCCGGGCAGTAGCACTTGCCGCTGTTACCGGCCTTCCTTTCGACGTCCACCCCAGGGCATGAGTCCTCCACATTCGTGTATGGATAACCCTTCCTATCTCTGTCGAAGCAATCGGGATTTCTAGCATTGGTCAGTTGTTCTCCGCTGTCTTTTGCTGCTACGTAAGCATCCCTTTCGAGACATTCCACCGCTTTGTTGGCAGCCACGATCGATACTCTTCCCATCGCGGTTATTACGTTCGAGTTAAGGACAACAGAACTTGCTGCCATTCCTTTCGCCAAGCCAAGCAGAATCGTTTCAGTCAGCCCATCAATTTCTCCCTCTATTCCGAGTTCCTCTATCGCGTTCTGAACAATCCATTCGGCCATGTAGTCCAACAGTGCATCTCTATCTATCTCCAGCACCGCCAGATTCTCATGTAACGGTCTCTCACCCTTCGCCGTGCCCGTCTTGTTGTCCGTCGGATATCTGTATTCGAGAATACGCTCACTCTCACAGAATCCCGCTCTCGTTGCCTTCCCGTAGTAGCGGTGGTTACCTCTAGTGGCATCGGCACCATATATCACGAGTGACAATTCTACCGTGCTGTCCTCTGCGTCTTTACACTCGAAAATAAATGGGGCATCGGCAACTACTACATGGGAGGATGTCACCCAGCTCTGTTCCGCAACACTTGCAGCAACAATGTACGGATAGTTCGTTTCGGTGGTGCTTTCTTGTGCCACTGACGGGGACGAGGAAGAGAGTGTGACCGCGCTGCCTTCGAATATCTTCGGGAATCGATAGCGCCTGTTGTCGGGACAGAGGTTGCGATCCATCACTTCGTATGCATCCAACCCTTGACCGCTTCCGGTGTAGCATAGATCGCCCAACTTCTTGGCGTTCTTTACCGCATCCTGTATGCTTGTTGCATAAACGATGAATCCTTCGTTTTCCATGTCCGAAAACGTCGACAACAACACCGCATAGTCAACCTGCCAGTAGTTGTCCTCGATTTTCGAGATACCAACCGGGCATGCATAGTCATCCTTGCCATACACATAACATCCCTTCCGGTAGGTGCTGCTCGGTCGGTAATGAACGCCGTTCTCTTCGAAACTCCGGTTGGGAGGAAGTCCACAGGTTGCTTGCCCCTCCAATCTTGCGTTGTACCTCGCATGTGCGACGCTGGAAGCACTCACCGTGATCGTCGTGTCCCCCAAATCGTCGGCATTGCCGGTAAATTCAGGATCGAAGATGGAGCAATTGACTTCATACTTGTTCGGCTGAGATGTTCGCGATATACCTACCGGGCACCAGATAACACCATCGTCGTCGGTAGTGCAATCCAGAACCTTGGTGGCAGCCGGCGCCCACCATACGCCGTCCTCGTCCAGGTACGGTTCCGGTTCGATTGTTTCGGTCGCCGGCGCCGCCGCGGCCGAGTAGCTCCGCTCGGGTGGGGTCAATTGCTCGTAGTCCGGCTTGGGTACCGCTTGCTGACATGCAGTTATCACAACCTGAACCCTGGACCGGACGGCAGCCCACGGTGGTCTCTTCCCCAAGGGTCGCTCTGTCAGAGGTCTCGATTTTGCGGCTGTTCGCGCCCACGTGGCCCGTACGAGCGCGATTCCGCCCGCTCTACGGCTCGATCGGGCACCGAGGGAGCCGCCAGCACCCGTCGCCGGCCGGATGCATTGCCGGCGCAGCAACACACCGTATCGATGCCGCAGTCGACGTCGCCACAAGCTGCACACGTAACGCGGTCCAGCAGCTCGGCAATCGCATGGCTGCCAGGATTCCTGTTCGGTACGCACTCGGTACACATCTCGGGCGTTCCGGGCTATTCGTGACCAAGTACTCCCGCCCGGCCGCTCGGTGAAGCACGGGATCGTGCACGTAAATGCCTTGGTACAAGTCATTTATGATGAAATAGCGGCGCTGGCAAACGAGCGGTTGCGCGGGCGTGTGCATTGATGTAGACTGGGTTGCGATCATAGCACGGAGCGCAGGAGGGCGAACGATGGAGCGGATTGGTGGCACGTGGCTGATGCGGGCCCTGGGAACCGCGATCGGCACGTTGGTTGTGATAACTGCATTTGTCGCAACCAGTCCACGCGCCAACTGCACGCGCCTGTATCTGCATCGACCCTGAAGCTGACCGACAGGTAGCGTGACACTTGCTCCGCGCCGGCTATCCAACTGGTTCACGACGTGCCAGAAGCCGTACCGATAGGGATCGCAGATACCTCCGCCAGCCGACCCACGGCGCGCGCATGCCTCGGATGCAGTGGAGGACATGGGGTAGGGCCAGCCTGCTTCTCCGGACACCCGAGCATCACCATCAACAATCACTAACGGAGGTTTGATGGGCAACGTCGACACCGCGGGCGCCTTGCGCATGGAGGCGGCCGGCACGCAGGCCGCGGTCAAGCGCAGGACGCCATGGATGAAGATTCGCCGCCACTGGCAGTACTACCTGATGGTGGCGCTTCCCCTGGCCTACATCCTCATCTTCAAGTACATCCCGATGGTGGGAGCCCAGATCGCCTTCCGCGACTACTCGCCGGTGCAGGGCATCTGGGGCAGCGATTGGGTGGGACTGGAGCACTTCCTGCTGTTCTTCAAGTCCCCCTACTTCGTGCCGCTGATCCGCAACGTGGTGTCGATCAACGTGCTGGTGATGACGCTCGGCTTCGTGTCGCCGATCATCCTGGCGCTGGCGCTCAACGAAATCCGCAACGGCACGTTCAAGCGCTCGGTACAGATGATCACCTACTTCCCGCACTTCATCTCCACCGTGGTGATGGCGTCGATGATCATCCTGTTCCTCAACCCGCGGGTCGGATTCACCGGCAAC
>JAAXGO010000379.1 GCA_012267425.1 Rhodothermales bacterium | reverse complement strand
TCGCGGCCGCCCCCACGACCGGCCGATCGCCGCCTCGGCGACCGGGAAAACAATTATCGTTAATCAGCCTCCCGGCGACCTCAACCCCCATTCTGCACCCCTGGCAGCATTAGCATTGGAAGAGCACGTCCAATGTCGCGCCTCTTGTCTCCGCCAGAATGCAAGCAAAGTGGCGGGCACGACTAAGGGCCACCTGAAGTAGTCGTCGCGTTTCCATGAAAGGTGGGTCGGCCTCCTTTCCTCGAAACGTCCGATACCGATCTTCCACCAGCAGAACAGCGTCATATTCCCGCCCCTTCAGCTGATGCATAGTCATAACCCCAATGCTAAACGCCTCCCTGTGGTTGTCCATAAGCTGATCCTGAACAATTGCCTCGTCCAGCGCGTTTTCCGCGCCCTCGTAGTTCCCGCGCTCCTTCCACAGCTCACCAAGTCGCTCTTCGATAGCTGACCCCCGACGTAGCAGCCGCAGATATCGGGCGTGTTCCCCTGTGCGTTTCAACTCGTCCGCGTCCGCCGCCTCCAGCGCGCGCCGGATACCAAGCCAATCGTCCCTCGGCGCACCCACGAAACCTGCCGCCTCAACCCTGTCGAACACCGAACTCAGAGCCCTCACGCACTTTGTGTTTGGCACCTTCCCCTCGCGGCACGCGGCGGCCCAACGCAACAGACGGTCCGAGACCTTGATGCCAGTTTTCGTCGCTCCACACCGGTACACCGCGCTAACTCTCTCTAGAGCGCCTGCAAGCCTATCCGGCGCGCGCGTGCCATCCCCTCCAGACGCCATCACAAAGGCAATCACCCTTGCCGCCAAAGTAATCTCCGTTTGATCAAACATCACGTCGTGCCGTACCGGCTGGAACTCCCGTCCCTTCACCACTAGCCTTTGCGCGAGAGCATCCGAAATAGTGCGAACCATCGTGCGACTCCGTCCGGCGACGACAATCGATAGATCCCGCCGGCCGGTCCGCTTCACGGTCTCGTTCCAGGTCCTAATCAGCGCAGACCGCAGGCCGATCGGAAATAGCCCCGCTCGAAAGCGCCGAAATTCCACCTCGTCAGGAAGCTCCAATTGGACTTCAGGCGACAATAGACTGCGCGCGTACCCCGCAATGCCGGTAGCTGGGCTTCGATTATTCTCGTTCTGGAAATCGAACACGGCTGCGCTCAGCGAAGCGGCAAAGTCCTGAAGCCGCGTCGCGCTTACTCCCTTACGCCAAGAGTAGATCCGCTGCTCGCCATCACCTAAGGCAATGACCGTCGAATCTGCCGACAGCGTCCGGACCAGACGCCATTGCTCCTCGTCCGTGTCCTGGAACTCGTCTACGAGAATCAACGGATAAGCACGGCTAAATCGTTTGCGAATCGCTGTCGATCGCTGTAGGATATCGGCCGCGCGCGGCGCGAACTGATCATACGTGACCCGTCCATCCCTCCAAAAGAGCCGCTCTTGTTCTACAACCCAGTCGTCGTCCCCCAGCCCAGCGCGGATGACCGCCCCATCTTGCGCCGCGACAACCGTCAGTCGACGCCGTTTCGATAGCAGGTAACCATGAGACCTTAGAATATCCCACGCGAAGGAATGATAGGTCCTGATTTCGACATGTCGCCCGATCTCTGCTGTCAGAACACTTCCTGCGCTCTCCAGAATCCGTCTAATCGCCGAATTCGAAAAGCTCAAGAAAAGCGCGGCCTGTTCGGGCCGAAGGCTTCCAAGAACCGTGCGCCGCGCCTTCAGAAGCGCGATTGTCGTCTTTCCTGATCCTGGCCCCCCTAGCACGAGCATGTGCCCGCACCCTTCCAGTATCGTGCGGCGCCGCTCGCAGATCTCGAAACGATCCTCTGGATTCGACATGTCCTCAAACCACTGGAGCGGCGACCTCATCGTTCGCCGCCCCGTTTTCGTGCTCGACCTCCGTTGACAGCTCACTAGGGAGATCAGTGCTGATGCGCTCCAACCCCTCCACAACGATTTCCGGTAAGTCGTCAAGAGAACACAGTTCTACCAGAGCCTGCGCATAGCCCGATCCTTTCCGTCTCCTCAACACCCTCTTGCAGAGCGCACGCACGTCATCGTCCTCAGCCTCGGGATCATAAATGAAGACCGCTGCACCCCCTCCATCTCGCGGATAGTCGTCCCATCCTGACACATCAGCCAGAAAGCTATGAATTGTCTCGATTCCGATCTCCTCTGCAAGCAGATATTCGACTCCCGTCTGTTCGATCTCCCACGCTGCATCAAAGACGTCATCGATCTGGTCCTTTGTCGCGGCGTTCTTCTGGCGATCATAGAATGCGTATGTCTTCAGGCCGATCCCGGAAAAGAACACTCCATAGCCCACCAATCCACCGTCACCCTCGCACTGTACCACTGTAACGCCTGATAAGTCGAGCGGCGTATAGGTGCCCTCTTCACGAGTCTTCTCCAATACCGCGGATGCCGTGGAGAGAACCTCTCCATCCGAGACCCCTTCAACGCACAGCACGCCATTCCCCAACATTGCTTCAGCGAGGACCCGACGCAGATTGCCTTTGGGTGCGGCTCTTTTGCGTAGA
>JAAXGO010000378.1 GCA_012267425.1 Rhodothermales bacterium | reverse complement strand
CACCAAGGCGCCATAGTAGTCCATTGGCACTCTGCCCTGCGGAAAATCCGGTCCCGCCGGTCGCAACGGCACACTGGTTTCGTAGGTGGCCATATCTACTTCGTCCGGCCACATCACGATGCTCTGGTTGTCCCATCGGCGCAGGTCATCCGACTCGAGTCGCCGCACCGTACGGTAGCTCTCGTTGCCCTCAGCAGTCCCGTGTCGTTTGGCGATCCAGTAGCGGGTGTACAATACGTAGCGCCCGATCCGCGGGTCCCAGAAGACGATGCTCTGGGTATCCCATCCGCCCCGGCCGATCCGGATATTCTCGAACAGCTTCCAACGGATCCCGTCGGGGGAGCTGTGCATGTGGAACTGGCCCCACACCTCGGGTGAGTAGACCTTCGCCTGCGTCTTGTAGCGCTCCTCGGGTGGCGCATTCGGATCGATCCATACCGAGCTTCCACCAATCTGGCTGGGTATTACGGCGTTGTTGGCGGTGGTTCCACCGACGTCGATGAGATCGAGTACAGGCTTGGTGAAGTGGACGCCGTCGCCGGACGCGGCATAACTGACAAATCGCTCATCATTACCCGGGTCGTCGACGGAATACCAGATTCGGATGGTGCCGTCATCCTCTTTCACTACGCTGTTGCCGGAACGTCCGAGACGAGCCTCAGGTTGCGTTTCCCAGGATTCATCGAGAATGAGCACCGGCTCCCTCGTCTGATAGGGCGGATTCATCACGAGCTCCACACCCGTGCTGGACTCGATGAACAGCCTATCGACGAAGAGCTGTTTGCTCGATCCCACGTCGATTACATGATGGTCCATGATGCTCCTCTTTCACAGAATGGTCGAGCATGACGTTCTCCATCAATCAGAACCCTGACCGGCGCGCAGGTCGACTACTCACGGGAATCTGCGTGGTCAGAGATGAATTGAAACGCGTACAGTTTGCAGTCGCGCATGACGAAGCGTATCCTTATCGGCTTCCCCGATAGCGCGGTCAAATCCTTCCTCTCCCCCCAGCACACCGGCATTCGAACCGAGTTGCCGCAGATGAACGTGGCTTCGTTTGCGGTGTAGCCTTGTACAGGTTGACCGTTGTCGTGCTGTAGTTCTACCAGCACCGAGCCTCCTGCGCCGGTGTCCACATTCAGTTCCAGCCGACTGCCTGAAAACCGAATCGACGGGGTCAAGATCTGGCCTCCGCTGTAATCGGCATCCGCCGACACGAATCCATCTAGTCTCATAACGGCACGGTCGATGCCGCTGAGGCGGCTTTGGGCCGAAGGATCGACCGTGCCGTTCTCATCCCAGTTAGCTCCGGTGTAGTAGATCCACAGCTCGTCGCGGACACGAATGGGATTTGGCATTTCCCATATCGATCGGGAAGAGAAGGTTCCGTCCGGCCCAGGGCTCATGAAAGGCCTGCGTCCACCGCAGCGCTGAAAACTCTTGCCGTCACGGCTCACTGCCAGTCGCGTGTCGAAGCGGCTGGGTAACGGGAGCCTTCGCGTTTCCTGGCGTTCCACCTCCAAGTCGTCGCGGACGGAAGTCACCACCAGGTCACTGTCGTACCAGCACCAGTTCGCATGGGCGAGCATGAAATACACGCCGGTCTCGGCATCGGGGTATTTGAACACCAAGGCGCCATAGTAG
>JAAXGO010000377.1 GCA_012267425.1 Rhodothermales bacterium | reverse complement strand
CGATGGCCGTTTTGCCCACGCCCGGTTCCCCGATGAGGACGGGATTGTTCTTTTTTCGGCGGCTGAGGACCTGGGCTACGCGCTGGATTTCGCGCTGCCGGCCGATGACTGGGTCCAGCTTACCGTCGTCTGCGAGCTTTGTCAAATCGCGCCCAAACGTGTCGAGAACGGGCGTCTTGCCTTTGTCCGACTTGCCTCGTTCGCGTGTGTGGCCAGACGAGGTCCGGCCGGACTCCGCACTGCCGCCGCGCTTCGTCGGCGTGCCGCTCATGATGGCATCCAGCTCCGCACGCATGGAGTCATACGTGATGGAGTAGCTCTGCTTCAGGATTTGTGCAGCGATGTTTTCGTCGTCTCTGAGGAGGCTCAAAAGGAGGTGCTCCGTACCGATGACGTTCACCTTGTAGAGCTTTGCTTCGAGGATGGTGATTTTGAGGACCTTTTCTGCCTGCTTCGTGAGCGGGATGTTCCCGACCGTGAGTGTTCCGCCGGAGCTACGGACCGTATCTTCGATCGCTTTTTTGAGCCTTGCGAGATCGCACCCCAAGTTGCGGAGGATCTTGACGGCGATTCCTTCGCCTTCCCTGATGATGCCCAGCAGCAGATGCTCGGTACCTATGTAATCATGTCCGAGCCGGATTGCCTCTTCACGGCTGTATGATATGACGTCCCGAACGCGATTTGAGAAATTCCCTTCCATGCCGTGTCCGAATCGGCCCGGTCCGCATCAGCGCTAGGCGGCGAAGCTGGACCCGCATCCGCAGGTTTGTGTCGCGTTTGGGTTGTTGAACGTGAAGCCGCGGGCGTTCAGTCCAACGTGGTAGTCAATCGTCGTACCCATAAGATACAGTCCGTGGCGCTTGTCGATGTACAGGGATATTCCCTCGTAATCGAACGTCAGGTCGTGTTCACGGAGCTTGTCGAATCCGAGGATGTAGCTCATACCCGAGCATCCGCCACCTCGTACGCCCACTCTGAGTCCGTACCCCTCGGGGATGGACTGCGTGGTCAGAATTTTCTTGACTTCCTCAGCTGCCCGCCCGCTCAGGATTACCGGTGCAGGCCGCGGTACGACGGTCTCTGACATCGTCAATCGGTCAATCGCCAGTTGCTTTCCCTGCGCATCGCTACGCGGGTGCGTGGCGTCTGTTCCAGGTCCGCGCGCAAGCCAGGTTCCAGCACCCGAACGGTGAGCATCGGCACCTGTTCCATGCTGCCACTGCGGACTCAGTCCATGATACAGTCCTGCAGATGGTTGATGAGAGCGGTGGTAACGAGCTGGACTGTCGGCTTAAGAAATGATTCGTCGACGTCGAAATGTGCGTCGTGGAGGGGATGGGCTGTGTGCCGGTCCGCCCGAGTGCCGACGCGGAGCAGCATACCGGGCACGTGGTCGAGGTAGTGCGCGAAGTCGTCGGCTCCCATACTCGGAACCGGAATATCGAAGATGGCGTCGTCTCCGAAGATCTGTGTGACCGTTCGCCGCACATTGTCGACCAGGCGAGCGTCGTTCAGTATGCTCGGTATCCTATCGATGAACCGGATGTCTATTCCCACGTCGTGCAGCGTGGCCAACTGCCGGGCCGTTCGCCGCATGTAGCGGAGAAGGATGCTTCTGGATTCGCGATCGAGCGTGCGCAGCGTGCCTTCGAGCGATACCTCACAGGGGATGACGTTGTGTGCTTCGCTGGCGGAAAACATGCAGGCCGTGATCAAGGAAGTGGCACGGCTGTCGGTTACTCGCCCGGACAGCTGGTAGAATTGATTCAGCAGCTGAACCGCAATCCAGACCGTATCGCGTGTCTGGTGTGGTCTCGCTGAATGCCCGGTGGTCCGTGTATGGACGCGGACTTGGAAGCGGTCTGACGATGCGGTTATGGCCCCCGTTATGAGGCCGAATTTGCCCGTGTCAAGCGTCGGGTCGACGTGAATGCAGTACACTGCTTCGACGCCGTCGAGTACGCCATCCCGAATCATTAGAATAGAGCCGCTCGGGGTGCTTTCTTCGTTGGGCTGGAATAAGATCCGTACGGTGCCGTGCAGGTCGTCACGTAGCTCGTTGAGAAGAAGCGCGACGCCGAGTCCGACGGTCATGTGGGCGTCATGTCCGCAGAGGTGTGCCACGCCGGCGTGCCTGGACGCATAGGGAACGTTTTTGGCATCCTGGATGGGCAGGGCATCCATGTCGCACCGATAGGCAACAGTCGGCCCTTCGTGCCGTCCACTGATGTCTACATACATTCCAGTTTTGGCAAGCGGTCCAACGACCGACAGGCCGTTTTCTTTAAGACGCTGCCGGACGAAGCGCGACGTTTCCAGCTCCTTATAGCCGGTTTCCGGGCGCATGTGGAGGTGGCGTCGAACGGATGTAAGGTAGTCTTGAAACGATTCTGGAAGCGCTTTCAAATCCGGGCTACGGCCGTTTCTTCCGAAGACGTATTTGCCTGGTTCTGTAGCAGAAATCGCCATGTAAGCGCTTTTTTCGCGTTGACAGCCAAGGTATTTGGGGAGACCGGTCCCTGTACCCTACAAGGTCTCCCGTTGCGGTTGCCAAAGTTCCGTATTCAGAAGGCCGATTTCAAGGCCCACCTTGTGAGATCCGAGATCTACCGCCTTTGGCGGGCTGAGTCAGTATATCAGTCGTAAAATTTCGGGTGCCATGCGCAGGAATGTCAGATACGATTGCATAAGGGTAATTGGATATTAGGATGGTTCTTGGCTTGGTTGCGGCGGCGGTGGAGCCGTGGTAGGCTGTGCCAGACAGACCTGATATGCGCACGAGGATTGTCGGGACAATCCCTCGGATCGCGAATCAACTTGACCAGAGCGGAAGCTTACGGACGCGTTGTCGGAGAATTAGAGGTTGAGTGATTGGCAGAAGCTGGCATATACGCCTGAGCGTTTCACGTGCCCGTCTGAGCTGACAACGACGCTAATCCCTTCCGTATGCCCGTCTTGGCCTGTCCAACCCGCCTACGAAGTTCCTTAGTGCCCCTGCGTCCACGGTGTTGCCACTGGTGTACTTCTTGGCTTGGACGTAGACCTCGTCAAGGCCGAGCTTGTCTTCCTTGATCGTGCCATCAATTCCACCATCACCTGCTCGCCCAATTACATGGCCCATTGCGGGATCGCCGCCTCTATATCCCATGG
>JAAXGO010000376.1 GCA_012267425.1 Rhodothermales bacterium | reverse complement strand
ATGCCGAGTTCTGGCTGCGCCGCCAGACCACCTACGATCTCGTCCAGGCACGGCGATACGAAAATCGGATCGACGTCCAACGATACCAGCCTCACCTTACCGCATGAGCCTCGCGACCGAGGCGCACGTGCCGGTATGTCCGGCGCATCGACTTTGTCAAGCCTCCGATCATGGATCACCGCCTGGTGGTCGGTTTCTGCCGTCGATAGCTGCATTTCCCGCGCCGGCGGAACACCGTGACGATGTCCGATTCGCCGACCAGAACGTGCAGCCCATCTAGCCGTTCGGTGCTCACGCCCTCCGGCGTGTGAGAGCCCAGTTCTCCAAGGCGACGACGGGACACCCAATGAACCCAACAGTGCCGACCTCGGCGTTCGGATTTGTCGCTGTACCTGATCACGGCCCCGATCGCGTCGTGTCTGATTCCCCGCTGCTGAGAACGGACGCGAGCATGGCAAGTAAGCTGTAGGTGCTGCGGCATCATTGATCCCTCCTGCGATATGGCCCTTGAATATGGCTGTTTCTGCCACACGATTTTAGCCACTAAATTCTCCATCTCTGGAGATCCAATACTTGATATTCATCTTGTTATCTGACACTTAGTCAAAAATAGAATACATTTCCTGTAAAATTTCAATGAAACAGGTTCGGGCATGCTCGACGAACTACTGACAGAAGAAGGCTGGGTTCGCGCGACGGATAGCCTCCTGAGAAGCAGACCGATACGGATCCGTGAGGCAGAACTGAAAGGCGCGATCATCGAAATCGACGCCGCGCGCAGACGGTACGCACGCTACGCCTTGGACAAGGAGATGCGGCAAGGTGGTTCCCGCCGCAAGACCGTCTGCTGGCTGAAGGAGGCCTGCGGTGAGTTCAGATCGGCGTTGAAGCGTACCGACTTGATGTCCTACGACCGCATCGCCGCAGGAGTCGGCGGCGAAGATCGAATCGCCCACCTATACAGGCTGCTTGACGAAATAGAGGCCCAAACGGACGCGGTGCTGGAAGAACTGCCCGAAGGGGTGCGCGGCAAAGACTATGCGCGCTGGCAGTGGATCGAATCGATGGCGGACATCTTCAAGATCTACTCGCACCGCGAACCTGCCGTGCACGGCCCTAATCAGGACCCATATGGGCCATTCTGGGAGTTGCTTCAAGCAGCACGGCCGGAGCCGGTCAACGGAAAGAGAGTCGATTTCAGTGCAAATCACGTCAGAAACGTACTTCGAAGCAGACGCAACCGCTCGACGTGAACCACCGTATGAACCGGATTGTCGCTTAGTAAGGCAAATCGTTACGAATCCCTGGACACTCCTCCGACATCTCCATCATGGTCGGACCAATCAGCGCCCCCTTCTCCCTCATGCCCACAGGCATGACAGGGGCGCCGCCGCCAGCCTGTCGGCGAACGGCACGATTTCGGCGCCGTCATAGAGCACCACGCCATAGGCAAAACGCTCCCCGCACGCTTCCGCCAGGGTCCGCAGCCCCGCGAAATCTCCGGACCTCACGGTGGCGGACGCCTTGACCTCTATCCCCGCGATCATGCCGTCGTCGCGCTCCAGCACGATGTCCACCTCGTGCATTTGCTGGTCCCGGAAATGATAGGGCACCAGTTGCAGATCCGATGCCGAGATGAGCTTCAGGGTCTCCGAGAACACGAAGCTTTCGAGCAGCGCGCCGAACTCCCCGCGTTTCGC
>JAAXGO010000375.1 GCA_012267425.1 Rhodothermales bacterium | reverse complement strand
GGAAATGGCGATCCGACTGGAAAAGGCTGGCTGGTCCAATGCCGAGTTCTGGCTGCGCCGCCAGACCACTTACGATCTCGTCCAGGCACGCCGACACGAAGACCGGATCGACGTCCAACGATACCAGCCTCACCTTACGGCATGAGCCTCGCGACCGGAGCTCGTTTTCGCAAGCTCGGCCACCGAACATCCTGTTTTGTCCGGCTTTCCGAATTATAGTCTTGTCCGGCCAATTTGGTGTCGATATGTCCGGCGCATCGACTTTGTTAAGCCTCCGATCATGGATCACCGCCTGGTGGTTGGTTTCTGCCGTCGATAGCTGCTTTTCCCGGGCCGGCGGAACACCGTGACGATGTCCGATTCTCCGACCAGAACGTGCAGCCCATCGAGCCGTTCGGTGCTCACGCCCTCCGGCGTGTGAGAGCCCAGTTCTCCAAGGCGACGACGGGACACCCAATGAACCCAACAGTGCCGACCTCGGCGTTCGGATTTGTCGCTGTACTTGATTACGGCCCCGATCGCGTCGTGTCTGATTCCCCGCTGCTGAGAACGGACGCGGGCATGACAAGTAAGCTGTAGGTGCTGCGGCATCATTGATCCCTCCTGCCATGTGGCCCTTGAATATGGCTGTTTCCGCTACACGATTTTAGCCACTAAATTCTCTACCTGTGCAGGTTGATTACTAGATATTTGTATTGTTATCTGATACTTAGACAAAAATAAGGCAAATTTACTGCAAAAGTTGGATGAAACAGGTTTGGACATGCTCAACGAACTACTGACAGAAGAAGGCTGGATTCGCGCGACGGATAGCCTCCTGAGAAGCGGACCGATACGGATCCGTGAGGCAGAACTGAAAGGCGCGATCATCGAAATCGACGCCGCGCGCAGACGGTATGCCCGCTACGCCTTGGACAAGGAGATGCGGCAAGGCGGTTCCCGCCGCAAGACCGTCTGCTGGCTGAAGGAGGCCAGCGGTGAGCTCAGATCGGCGTTGAAGCGTACCGACTTGATGTCCTACGACCGCATCGTCGCAGGGGTCGGCGGCGAGGATCGAATGGCCCACCTATACAGGCTGCTTGACGAAATAGAAGCCCAAACCGACGCAGTGCTTGAAGAACTGCCCGAAAGGGTACGCGGCAAAGACTATGCGCGGTGGCAGTGGATCGAATCGATGGCGGACATCTTCAAGGTCTACTGGCACCGCGAACCTGCCGTGCACGGCTCTAATCAGGACCCATCCGGGCCATTCTGGGAGTTGCTTCAAGCGGCGCGGCCGGAGCCGGTCGGCGGAAAGAGAGTCGACTTCAGTGCCAACCACGTCAGAAACGTGCTTCGAAGCAGACGCAACCGCTCGACGTGAGCCACCGTATGGAC
>JAAXGO010000374.1 GCA_012267425.1 Rhodothermales bacterium | reverse complement strand
GGCTACGAAGGCAATAATCGTAAATTTAATTTGCTGGGCGATCCGTCGATGCGCCTCGGCACCGCGGTGGGCTCTGCCGTAGTGCGTTCGATCGGGGGCGAGCCCGTAAGCGGCGAGCCGATACAAATGCGCGCGCTTGACCGCGTTACCATCGAAGGAGACGTCGTACGCCCGGACCTGACCGTCGATACGGGCTTCAACGGCACGGTCAGCGTATCCGTCTTCGATGCTGAGCGCCACGTTGCAATTCCGTCGGACATGCTCCGCTTCATGCCGACGCCATACTACGTCATTAGAGAGGACCTTATCTGGCGAGGTCGAGTCAAGGCGTCCGACGGCCGCTTCACGGCCAACTTCGTAGTTCCAAAGGATATTTCCTATTCGGACGAGCCGGGGCTGATTTCAGTTTATGCCTCATCGTCATCGGGGCACGCGCGCGGGTACACCGAGAATTTCCTGGTAGGCGGAAGCGCTGGCGATGTGCCGAATGACGACGAGGGGCCCGAAATCGACATCTTCCTCAATGACGAGACATTTGCAAACGGCGGACTCACGACACCGAATCCAACGGTTCTTGTGAAGCTTTTTGACGAGAGTGGCGTTAATACGGTTGGTGCAGGTGTGGGGCATGAAATGCTCCTCTTTCTTGACGACGATGAGCAGAACGCTGTCAATCTGAGCGAATTTTACGAAAGCGAAGAGAACTCCTTTCAGCGGGGCAGGGTAACCTATTCTTTTGGAGAGGACGTCAGCCCCGGCCCGCACAAGCTGACGGTGCGCGCTTGGGATGTACTGAACAATTCAGGTGCCAGCACGCTGGATTTCGTAGTTACCGAAGGCGAAGCACTTGTCCTCCGCAACGTATTCAATTATCCGAACCCTACGTCCGGGCCGTCTCGTTTCGTATTCGAGCACAATCAAGTGGCCGGCTCTCCGGCGCGCGTCCGGTTGCGCATTTACTCGCTTTCGGGCCGGCCCATTCGGACTCTGGAAGAGGATGTCGTACTTCCTGGCGGTGTGATGCAAATCGCATGGGACGGACGGGACGATGACTTTGACAAACTTGCTCCTGGACCGTACCTCTATAAGATGCGTGTGGAGGTAGACGGCATTGACGGGGAGCGGCAGGTATCCGAGGTAATCGAACGCCTTGCCGTCGTCCGCTAATCGCATGCATTCAACTGCAGCTAAACGATGACCCGCTATTTGAGAGCGCCGCACGCCGCTTCTACGTGCAACGAGATACCAAATGCCATGAAAGTCTTTTCTTCAGCACGCATGCTGATGGCAGTCCTGCTTCTGGCGGCTGTACAGGCCATTACGCCCGTTGCTCGGGCACAGATTGGTGGTGCCGCCGTGGTGTTTCTCATGATCGAGCCCGATAGTCGAGGCGCGGGAATGGGGAATGCGGGTGTTGCCATCGCCGATAACGCTAACGCCATTTTCTGGAATCCTGCTGGTTTGGCCGATCAGAGGGGCACGGAAGCCGCCATTACACACTCCACCTGGCTGCCGGAATTCAAGGCGGGACTCTTCTATGAATACCTGGTCGGCAAGTACCATATCGATGGTTGGGGCACTGTCGGCGGGCATGTCACCTACTTGCATCTCGGCGAACACGAATACCGGGATGCGCAGAATAACTTGCTCGGCACGTTCAAGTCGTACGACCTCGCCGTCGGCCTTTCGTACGGATTCAAGATGGGAAACAACCTGTCATTGGGCACGGGTCTCCGTTTGATCTATTCGAGCTTGGCAAACGTAGCCGTGGGGCTGCAGCAGACTAATCCGGGCGTTTCGGTGGGAGTGGATCTCGGAGCATTGTACAAGACTAGGCCGTTTTACCTCGGATCCACCAGCGCGACCTACGGCCTCGGCTTCAACCTGGCCAATATGGGGCCGCAGATTCAGTATTCCGATAGTGAGCAAAGTGATCCGATTCCGACCAATTTGCGGTTCGGGCAGGCCCTGAAACTAACGTTTGACGCGTACAACAAAATCTCCCTCGCAACTGATTTTTCGAAGATCCTCACGCGTCAGCGGTCCACAGAGGTATGTATTGATCCCGAAGACACCAGCACGTGTCGTGTGTCGTTTCATTCCGATCCGTTCTACAAGGCTATTTTTTCAGCCTGGGTGCCTCTTCAGGTCTCGTCGACGGCCCTTGACGACGAAGAGGAGCAATTCGAGTCGCTTTCCATACTGCAGCAGCTGCTCATTTCGTCGGGCTTCGAGTACTGGTACAACGACTTGTTTGCCATTCGTGCGGGGTATTTCTACGAGAACCCCTATAATGGCAACCGGGAGTTCATGACGTTCGGTGCCGGATTCCGGTATAACCTCGTGGGAGTCGATTTCTCGTACATCTACGCTTTGGAGGAGAATCACCCTCTGGCAAACACGATGCGGTTTTCGCTGCTGCTGAGTTTCGCCAAGTGATTCTTCGGCATCGAGTCCTTACCGGATGAAACGCCGCAGCGGGACCGCTTCAGTGGGCGGAAGATGGCTATGGCTGCCGTGTATTCTGAGTGTGCATTGGTCGCCGGTTTTGGCGCAGCTTCAGAATCCGGCTTTGCCACACTACGACGTCGTTGCCCTACGGGTTGAGTTTGCGCCGGACACGACACGCTTCACCACCGGCGACGGCACATTTGATGGAGCGTTTTATCCCGAGGGGTTCGAGCCGAAGGTCGACCCGCTCCCGCACGACGCCGCATACTTCGAGGCTCATCTTGCATTCCTCGAAGACTACGTACGTTCAGTGTCGGACGGTCAAACAACTGTTACGACACATCTCATCGACGAGGTGGTGCGGCTTCCCGCTGAAATGGGAACATACAGTCCCGTGGGACTGGAAGCCGACAGTGACCGAGAGCGCGGAAAACTGGTACGATTAATCCGTGATGGTTGGACTCAGGCATCAACTGAGAGTGTTTTTGATCCGTCTACTCTCGATCCTTCCCAGACGGCATTTCTGATATTTCATGCGGGCGCAGGGCGCGATGTAGAACTTGTCGGAACCGCGCTGGACAAGACACCTCTCGATCTGCCGTCCGTTTTCTTTTCTGAGTCAGACCTCGCACGACTCGGAGGAGAGAACATCTCCTTCAAGTCAATACCCGTCCGGCAGACCGCTATTTTGCCGCGCACGGAGTCGAGACCTGGATTCAACTATCTGACGGATCAGGTGGTGCTTCTCGAGCTGTCGATCAATGGACTCCTGGCGGCAAGTTTTTTCAATTTTCTGGGTGTCCCGGATCTCTTTAACACAGCAACGGGGGAGTCCGCGATCGGTCCTTACGGTCTTATGGACGTGGAGGGCATATTTGCCTATGCAGGGCTCTTTCCTCCAGAGCCAAGTCCGTGGACGAAGTACTACCTGGGGTGGCTAGTGCCACAGGAGCTCACCGGGATTGGTCCTGAGGATGTTTCCGTTGCCGCCGCAGGACTGCCCAACTCAGGCGTTGCACGGGTTGTAATTTCGGAGGCTGAGTATTTTCTCGTCGAAAATCGCCACCGAGATCCCGGTGCAGACGGACTTGTATTGCGGATCTGGGACCGTGGAGTCGTACGGGAAGAGGTTATTGAAGGTATCACCGATGACTTCAATCGCTTTAAGGTATCGGGGTTTACCGGTGGCGTGGTTGTCGGGGTGGACAACTATGATTTTGCCTTGCCCGGGCGGGACGCCGATGGTGTTGAATATGACGGTGGTATTCTTGTCTGGCATATCGACGAGCGCGTGATTGAAGCCGGTATTCCGGTGGGCCGGGTAAATTCAGATCCTGGCCGTCGTGGCGTCGATCTCGAAGAAGCCGATTCTGCTCAAGAGATCGGTTTCGACAATTACCGCGGCTCTCCGTTCGACTTCTGGTGGGAAGGCAATCCGGTCGGTGTGCGGCTGTCGAATGGAAACGCTATCGAGCTTTACGAAAACCGCTTTGGTCCGACCACCTTCCCGGACAGTCGCACCAATGGCGGCGGCGAGAGCTTCGTTACGCTGGAGAATTTCTCAGAGCCAGCTTCCGTAATGACGTTTACGTACCGACTCGGCCAATTGCATGGCATTGAGCCGGGCTCGAGCCAGAATGTCAGAGCGATCGCCCCCGTTGGGCCTGGGTCAAGCGTTGGTGAGGGCAATGGATTCACGTTTGTCCATCATGGGGCGCCGACACACAGGGTATACAT
>JAAXGO010000373.1 GCA_012267425.1 Rhodothermales bacterium | reverse complement strand
TTCCTGTAGGGATGGGGCGAGCGACGCAGAGCGAGTTCTCGAATGTGCCCAGATGGATTGTGTCGGCAATCGAATGCGGACAGTGCTTATTGCAGGCCGGGGCAGTCGACCCACCGGCTCATCAGTGCGAGACGCTGCTCAAGTAGGTAGGACCGCGCATCGGGTTGCTCGACCACACTGCCGATCCGATTCCCGAGACATAGTTCAGCAGCTTCGCGGACCTCCCCCTCGTCCTGACACCGAGAGCGGAACGCGCTGCGGCGGTGACATGTAGTCGAGTATTTTCGATGTGTGACATTTCTGGAATCCTGCCCGTCGAAGTCCCCGCAAGACGTCTGTTCTACCTCGGCGATGCATTTGCCGCGTTCCGGAGTCGATCTCAACACGGTCCGAGCTTGGCTGGGCCACGTCAGCCTCGATACGACGACAGACAATCTATGCCGAGACCGACTTCAAGCCAAGGCCAGGGCGCTCGCCAGCAGCGACCTGCCGAAGCCGTCGCGATTCCAGAAACCAATCGGCTCCCCGTTGAGGAATGAACAAGGCAGGGAATCGCCACTCAGACCAGCTGTCTAGCATGACCCATGATTCAGAACGGGGCCATCATTCGTGCTCGTCTAGCTACTGATCCGTATTCTGACACGAACAGATCCCAAGGCAGACGACAACCCATTGAGGCACAGAGGAAATCACAGGCAGGAGTGGCAGGGTTGTCAATTGGCAGACGTCGCAAAGACGTGACTGTCTGCCCGCGGAATCCGGCCGCACGGACCTAGTGTTGGCAACAGCGGTCTACGTGCCGTTAGCCATGTCTGACATGTCTTACCCTATATGGCGATATCGGCAAGGATTCGGGATAGCACGGAGAGCTTGGCCGAACTGGCACCACCGACCGAATCGGTTCTGAACCTTGTCGGCCAGTGCGTGCCATACTGAAATCGCCGTGCGCTACTTCAACACCGAAGGCCCGGTGGTATCGGAGCGCCATTACTGTATCCCGCCGCTCGATCGG
>JAAXGO010000372.1 GCA_012267425.1 Rhodothermales bacterium | reverse complement strand
CCGCTCGAACTGCTCGGATGCGCCCGCCACCGACAGCGTGTCGTGCAGCACGGACGGCGGTGCCGGAGCGGAGCGTCGACGCGACGCCCCAGCACCCGAAGCCCGCCAGATAGCCCCAGAACCCGGGGAAGACGAACCACGTAAGGAAGCAACAGCCCTTGACGAGCCGCGACACGATGAGCAGCCGCCGGCGCGATACCCGATCCGCCAGGGCGCCGGTGGGCACCTCGGCAGCGACGACCGCCAGCGACCAGAGCGCGAACAGCAACGACAGATCGAAGGGCTGGACACCGTGCTCTCCCATCATGATGGCGGCCACCGGGTAGATCAGCACGGTCTCGCCCAGCAGGTGATGGGCGTACCAGGCGAGGCGAAAGCGACGGGACACGCTCATGACGAATGCTGACCCACGCGACCGTCACAGCAGAGATCGGCCGCGCCATCGAGCGGTCTGCGGCGTGGCCGAGCTCAACACATACACCATTGCGTCTGCTTGTACTTCGGCCATAATCTATCAAGTGCGGCTCGTGACAGTCCGCCGCATTGCAGGACGACCGGAGGACCGATGACACTCAACGATGACCGCATTCGGTCACTCATCGACGCGGACGGCTTGATCCGGGGACACGATCCTCGCAATGTCCAGAACTGCGGCTGCATGTTGACTGCCGGCACAGTGTTTGCTGCCGATACCGGCGAGGAAGTGCCTCTCGGTTCGGGCTCAACCGAGACACAACACTTTTGGGAGCTTCCACCGAGCGAGACGCTAATAGTGATGACACGGGAAGTAGTCAAGATGCCCGAACGTCTATGGGCGTCCTACGGCCCATTGAACCGGCATGCACGAAGTGGAGTAATGCTTCTCAACCCGGCCATTGTGGAGCCATGCTACGAAGGCCCATTGAGCTGCTTCTTGCTGAACTTCTCATCCAAACGGGTTCAAATCGCCCGTGGAGAGCCTATTTCCAAGATTCTCTTTCACGAGCTAAACGCGCCGCCGTCAGAACCCGCACCTATGCAACTCGACGACTCGATGTATAAGGTTGACCTTTCGAAGGCCGCAACGCTCTTTCATCGCTCTTTCCTCGACGTCACTGGAATCGAGGATCGCGCCGCGTCAAAGGCACAGCGCGGACTCAAGAACTGGTTGATCGGCTTTGGGGCCTTCTTGACCCTTCTGGTTGGATTTTCCGCCATAGAGCCGCTGATCTCGAGATTTGTGCTGGAACGAACAGGTATCGTCACAACGACCCAGCGCACCGCCGACGCAAGACTTCAAGAGGAACTCGAGCGAAGTCGCGCTCTACTGCAATCGACGAACGACGTCAGAGATCTTGAGACCCGCGTTGCGACCGAGTTAGATGAGATCAAGACTCAGTTGGAAACGGTGCTCCAAGAGCTGGAAAGCTTGCAGGGTAACCGGCCATGAGTACAATTGCGACTCGCATAACTCGGCGTTCATCGACTTCTGTGCTCCGGCCCCGTGAAGGTTACGATCTGGCAGCAGACGGGTTCGTCGCGTGGCACTGGACGAAATTCTGGCGACGACACGAAGCTCCTTTGGTGCGCCGTTGGCTGAAGAGTATAGCTCCCGGCCTAGGTCTTGACGCGGGTGCAGGCTTTGGTCCGTACTTGAGAGACGCAACCACGGCGGGGCACAGGTGCATTGCGGTCGATGTCAGCATCAAGATGCTTGCGGCAGCAGTTTGCAACGGAGCTCTTGACGGGAAGAACCTTGTGTGGACTGTGCAGAGTGATGCTTGCAAGCTACCTGTGAAGGACGGGCGGCTTGACTGGATACTTACCACCAGAGTGCTGAGCAACAACGCTGAGCCGGGGTGCATTCTGAACGAGTTTGCGCGCGTAACGAAGCGCGGCGCTGGATGTCTCATTACTGATGTGCATCCTGATCACCCGTACGAAAAGA
>JAAXGO010000371.1 GCA_012267425.1 Rhodothermales bacterium | reverse complement strand
CGCCGGCCATTGGCGAGCTGATCGCGTGTACGCAAGAAAATGTCCTGCATCACGTCGCTCGGATCAGTGGCCGAAATGGCGTGGACTACGCAGAGAATGGCGAGAGAACGCCAACCAAGTGTACTGGGCAAACAAGAGCGCCGGATGTACGATGGCGTTCACGACAACGGCACCGTATCCGAATTGACGCAACGTAATGCTCTGTGCGATGTATTCCCATCATCGGCAAAGAGACTCGGTCAGCGCGGACTGGAGAACATATGCGGGATCTTACCGGACAGGTAGCGTTTATTACTGGCGGGACGAGCGGTATCGGACTAGGCATCGCTCGCGCTTTCATCGATGCGGGAATAAAGGTGGCAGTGTCGTATCGCTGCGATGAGCAACTGCAGCGTGCGTGGGAATATTTCCACGGCTCGGAGCGCCACGTGCATGCGATCCAACTGGATGTGACCGATCGTGACGGGATGGAACGGGCAGCGGAGGAGGTGGAACGCGTGTTCGGCCGAGTCCACATCCTTTGCAACAACGCTGCAGTGGGTATCACGGTGCCCGTGGCTGAGGCCAGCTTCGGTGACTGGGACTGGGCGCTTGCTGTGAACGTCGGTGGTGTCATAAACGGCATACAGAGTTTCCTGCCGCGTATTCGGGCTCATGGCGAGGGCGGACACATTCTAAGTACGGCCTCTATGGGAGGATTGTTCATCGGCGGTAACGTCGGGATCTATAACACAACCAAGTTCGCGGTAGTTGGGCTCATGGAAGCACTCCGGTCCGACATCGCCGATTCGAACATCGGGGTTTCGGTACTGTGCCCAGGTCTGGTCGACACAGACATTCACCTTTCCGAGCTAAAGCGACCTGCGCGCTATGCACGGTCTGGGCGAGCGCTCGACCAGAGCACGCACGCTGCCCGCGCGGCATTGTTCAAGCACAACGTCCTTTCGCTAGGTATGGATTCGCTCGATGTCGGGCGGTGCGTACTGCACGGCTTACGGCACAATCACCTGTACATACTGACCCATCCCGAGTACGAAGCTGGCCTCCGCGAACGCTTTGAAGCGTTACTCGCCGCCATGCCTGATGAATCGCCAGCACCGGCGCAGCGCGTTCGAGCCGAGGAGAATGTCATTAGGAATGCGATCTATTCAGAGGAACGTGATAGGAGGCTGAGCGAGCCTAAGCCCGGCCGATAGCGGTACGATGCGATGCGTTCAGCCTTTGGGGGCATGTTTTGTTCGAAGCAGTCGTTTGTAGAGCTTGCCATTGGGATCTCTGGGCAGCTCAGTCACAAAGTGTATTTTTCTCGGTAGCTTCTGTGGAGACAGGTTTCCGGCCAAGAACTGCATGATGTTATTGGTCAATGCCGGACCCGGACTCGCGGACGCGGTCGGTTGCACCACTGCACGTACGGCCTCCCCCGTCAACTCGTCGGGAACACCGAAAACAGCGCAATCTAGCACTTGCGGATGCTGCACCAAAATCTGCTCGATTTCGGCACTATATATATTCATTCCGCTGCAGATGATCATATCGATCGCCCGATCACAGATGAACAGATAACCTTCTTTATCCAGATAGCCGATGTCCCCAACAGTAAAGAGATCACCGCGGTACGCTTCCCGCGTCTTGACTGGATCGTTGTTGTATTCGAAACGGTCGCCCGTAAACCGAGAAAGATACACTTTGCCGACCTTTCCTGGCGGAAGCTCGCACCCGTCGTCATCGAGGATTCGAATAGTAGTACCGTCTATGGCGCGACCGACCGAACCTGGATGCGCCAACCATTCGGCCGTGTTCAGCACCGTTCCGGCCCCTTCCGAGGAACCGTAGGACTCCCAAATCACTGGACCCCACCACTGTATAAGGCGTCTCTTGACGTTCTCGGGACATGGCGCTGAACTGTGCGCTACCATTCTTAGCGACGAAACATTGTAGCGCGCTCGGACGGCATCGGAAAGCTTAAGCAAGCGGACAAGCATCGTGGGAACCAAAAAAGTGTTTGTCACCCGATGTTGCTCGATGAGACGCAGAAGCTGTTCAGGCTCCCATCGATCAACCAATACGACAGCGTGTCCCATGTGCAGAGAAATCACAACGAACTCCAT
>JAAXGO010000370.1 GCA_012267425.1 Rhodothermales bacterium | reverse complement strand
GCCGGTGCAGGCCAACCGGACGCTGGACCTGCTGTCGCGGATGTTCAACATGGCCGAACCCTGGGGGCTGACGCCCGAGGGGAGCAACCCCTGCCGGGGCACAACGAAATACCGCCAGCAGCCGCGCGAGCGGTTCCTGACGGCGGCCGAGTTCCGCCGGCTTGGGCGCGCGCTCGACGAGGCGGAGGCGGAGGGCGCCGTCTCCGCGCACGCTGCGGCGGCGATTCGGCTGCTGATGCTGACTGGGTGCCGCAAGAACGAGATCGTGACGCTGCGCTGGCGGGACGTGGACCTCGAAGCGATGGAGCTGAATCTCGCCGATACGAAGACCGGTGCGCGCACGGTGTCGCTGTCGCCGGAGGCCGCGCGGGTGCTCGCGGGCATTCCGCGCAGCGAGGACAACCCCTGGGTGATCCAGGGCCGGAAGAAGGGCGAACGCCTGTGCTTCATCGACCGCCAGTGGTGCCTCGTGCGCGAGCGGGCGAAGCTCAAGGATGTGCGGCTTCACGACTGCCGGCATTCGTTCGCCTCGCGCGCGCTGGCGCTCGGCGAGAGCCTGCCCGCGATCGGCAGGCTGCTTGGCCATGCGCATGTGGAGACGACGGCGAAATACGCACATCTGGCACGCGACTCGATGCACGAGGCGGCGGCAAGGGTCGCCGACAGCATTGCGGCCGACATCCTGTAGGTTCGGGCAGCCGGTCAGTGGATTGCGGGTAGCCACAAGCGGACGCGGTGACAAGGTGGACTCGCCTCGTTCTCCGATAATCCGAAATCCTACAGATCTGCCCAGCCCTCTCATTCCTGATCTACGCTACCTTTCGAAATGTGAGGATCACTTCGCGACGCAGGCGATTGTCAAGTGATGCTGTTTCGGATTGATGCGACGGAGGCGGTAAGTATCGACGATTGGCCGCCAGCTCCCGAGACCGCCGAGCGATGCAGATCAGTCCCGCAGCGCTGGCGACTGCTTCCACGATCAACGCATTCCGGATGAATGTACCACGTACGGTATTCTCGCCAACCACATACACCGCCTTCCCATCGCCAATAAGGACTCTGGATGTTTCGCGTACCGCGCGCTGCATGTCGTTGATGTATCGAACGAGCATGGCCTGTTGTCTCGCCTGAAGCCGTGGTTGCAACTTCAGATCGGACACGATCCGTTGGATTTCTTGATCGTCGTCCGCGTCTAATCCCACTTCGGTGCCGACCGTTGTAGATCTGAGGCGACGGAGCTCGCCAACGGAGTATCCCATCCACACCAACGAAAACTTGCTGCACCGCAGGTAGTCAATCGCGTTCAGGTACGGAGGCGACGTGATGACCAAGTCGATGGAATGATCCTTGAGTTCAAGGTCTCGGGCATCTCCTTCATACACTCTTGCGGCAGGACTGGAGGGCAGACTCTTCTCGTCAATGCAGTTCCTAGTGACGCGATCTACGGCGGACCGGAACTTGCGGAAGGGTTTTGCAGGCGCCCTTCGAAATTTCCGGTGCGGCCGGCTATGCGATAGATCCATCGCTAGTGATGCACCGGATTGCTTGCTGATAATGAGACGTGAGAAAGCACACCATAGTGCGTCACGGATCGCGGTCTCTCGGGTCCGCTCTATGGCAGTGGCGAGCGAGGCAAGCTGCCGTCGCGCGTAATCGTCAAACCAATATCTCGTGAACTGGCGGGTCTCGGAGTCGGCGTTCCTGGGATACGCATCCCGCGTTCGCAACGACGCAAATGTACTGCGGGCGTGCTCCAAAACGATGGACGCTGCATCCTGAACCGCTGTTACGTCTACGGCGGTCGTCCACACGCGTGATATGAGTACCGCCAGAGGATCGAGATCTACTCCGATAGCATGATGCCCCTTGGAACGCGCAACGGCGAGCACCGTGCCGGATCCTGACATCGGATCGAGAATACGAAGGGGGCATTGGCACTCCGCAATTATATCGAGCGCGAGTCCCGGCGCCATCCGTGCGGGGAATGGATGAACCGAGTCGCGTCCCAAGATTTCGTAGACACTCTTTTCCCGAGGAGCGTTCATCGACTGATGCTCATCCTTTCACCTTTCATCCGGCGGATAATCCTGCATGGCTGCTTCAATGGCGGCGACTACGTTCTCAGCGCTCTGGTCAAGCTCAACCGTGGTGGTGCTTGCGAACATAGCACCCGGTGCCATTTGCGCCATTCCCCTGCACAGTTCGAAGAGATCTTCGTCGGTCTCATACTCGATAGGAGGTGTCGTGTGCGATAGCTCGACACGAAGCGCAGAGTAGTTTACAAATGCTTTTCTGTACTTCTTTTGTAGCGCCTCGATTGTCTCAACGATCCTGCGGTAGGGTGGCCGTTCCACGGTGGTCTGGCGAATGGTTTCGACCCACGCAGCGCTTTCTTCGGGAAGACTGCACTCCTGGAACAATTCGCGCAGCTTCTGGAGGCCAATCTGTTTCACGGGGCGAAGCCGAACGAGCCGGGCGAGGTCGTCGATCCGGATTAGCGTTATGGTCTTGGCCGCTCCCGCCGCTCTCGACTTTTCCCGATCAGCCCCGATCTGCTCTCCCAAGGCCGAGGAATCTCCTCCAGTAGTCGGAAATGCAGGCCCGATGACGATCGCATGCTCGCATTCGCGTTTGTCCCGATGTTGAGCAACGGTAGCAATTCCGACGCCTTTTGCAGAAACCGTTGCGCCAGAAGTCTCCTTGCTCTTCGCCTCCAAACTCACCCTGTACTGCCGAGATTTTCCTTGATCGTCAGCCGACAAATGCGCGGCTGCCACTCCGTCCGGCTCACCCCTCTTGCCGAGAGGAGTTACGTCGAACCCAAGGCTCCGGAACGCGTCGCAGGCAGCTTTTTCCAGGCGATCCGGGCTGTTGCGTGCCTCCAAGAGTGCATTAGCCAAGGACAGAGAACTCTGCCGGCCTGATTCGTCCGCAAGATTTCGCAAGAGCTGGTCACGTGCCGAGAGAAAGTTCTTCATTTTCGACGACTCGACCCCAATGACATGGAGATGAGCCTCAGTGAGAACCTCGGCCATCGCCAACAACTCCAACGGCTGACCGAGTCGCTTGTTCGTGAACTCGTCGTGGAAAGTTGCGACAAAAGGATGCCAAGCATTGAGACGCAAAACACCCGACTGCGTATCGAACCTGGCAATCCCGTCGCGTGTCGATCCTTCGAAGTCGATCTTGACACCGGTTATAAATCGTTCTGCTTCATCGGCGGCCCGACTCTCGAGATCGGCGAGGAATGTCTCCATCTCCTCGCCTGTTTGACACTCCGGGACGATCAAATAGCGGGACTCGCGTCCGCCGGTTGCAACCGCCCTCGATAGCTCGACGATCGGTCGGCGAGACAAGCTGGCAGGGCTGGCGGCCAGCAAGCGAGCCAATTTTGCTCCCGGCGCCTCATCCCTATCGTGCGTCTCGATAATGGAACGCACCGCGTTGAAGATTGCCCGTAGTACGTCTTGGGTCCTGTCGAGCAACGGCCCTTCGCCGATTCCCTCCCGATTGGAGCGGAGTCCTTCGTCCAATCCGTCCATATGGACTACGAGGCGAAACCGCCCGAATGTGCCGTGCCTCAACTCGTCTGGGGAAATAGCGAAGTGCCCATCGTCGACGTTGAGGAGGCGACCGTACACATAAACGAAAAAGCCGTGACTCCTGCCAATCTCGTCCGACTTTCCGGTCAAAAGATCCTTGTATGCCTCCGCGTACCCCGTGATGCGCCCCAGATCGGGGACGTGGAGCCCGAAACGATGCTCGCTGGACTCGACGACGTTCTCGTCCTCCGACACAGTGATGGGCTTGGGGCTCGGTCTCGGAAGTTCTACTAGGTCCTTACCAAGGATCCATCTCTGGAGCAGCCCCTTGCCTTCTTTGCTCGATTCCAGCATCTGGCCGTTCAGCCAGATTTCGAAGTCGGGTCGGAGGGGAAGA
>JAAXGO010000369.1 GCA_012267425.1 Rhodothermales bacterium | reverse complement strand
TGACCGAACTGCGTCAGATTCTCGATGACCTGCAACTCGCTGAACGAGTCCGGATAGACGCTGAGTAGCTGAGCGAACAGCAGATCGGCCCGACGGAATCGGATCATGGAAACCCGTCACGTCTCGCCTCAGCGTCCGCTAGAGTTCCTGGGGGGCGACCGCACGGCGGAATTTCTGGTAGAAAACGAGTTCGCGAGCCCTGTTTTTCCTATAAGTCATTTAGATGCGTTTACTTGCAAGGCGCAGGTGGCGGAGAAAGTGGTGGTGGTACGGGTGGGCGATTCGCAGTCACCTGGAGCCGATCAAGAAGGTGGCGCGGGTGGTCAAGCCGCACTGGCACTGCATGATCGACGCCGTGCTCACGAGCGTCAGGAACGCGCGCTGCGCAGCGGCCAACGCCAAGCCGCCGGAGTGCGGCTATCGCAATTGCGAGTGCTTTTGCAGCGCCATCTACGGCAGATCAGTGGCCTCCACCTTACCCGGACGTCCTGGCCCTCCACGCGAATCCGGAATGCGGTTTTTCGCTGAAGAGTGAATCGGATGGCTATCTACACAAAGTACTGCGAAGAGAAATTCAACCTGAGCAAGGGCTGTACGACACTGCGGCTAGGTAGTCCCCAACAGTATCGACAGTCGGATCCTCAATTCTTGAGAAGCGTGCCCGGCTTGGTGGTTGATCCTGACGAGTCCAAGTCATTGGTTCCCGGTTCATCAGGAGTGGCCGGCGTAGAGGTTGTTACCCCATCAGGAGGGAAATTCGGTTTCGGTGCGAAGGGCGGCGAAGTTTCGTTTTCCGGTATAACGCAGAACCGTCTGCCTAATTTCTTATTGTACTGTGTGGCCAATGAGCTAAGGCCCAGCATTGAGAAAGCGAGATCATTAGACGAAAACTATGACGACTGGTTCCAAATTAGTGATATCGATCAGTTTAGCAACATGATCCAGGGAGAGGTTCACAAGAAAATAGCGAATTGCTTCGGATTCCCGAGGGGCCACGACTTTGGCGTGCTCGAAGTAAGAGGGCCTGTTCAATACTATGGGGAGGGAGACGAATCAAGCCTGAAAGAGGAAGTCAGGATCACCTTTATGACTGATCATGGCTATTGGCAGTTTGGCGGCTCAACGATGCTCGATCCTCTAGTAGAGAAGGGCGCGAGGGAGATCAGGATTACCGAAGACAATATGCTGTCATATGTTCAAGGGAGTCCGATTTGGGATGCCTTTTTCAAGCACTCCAGATACAAGTGCCTATCGGAATACCGTATCGCTTGGTTTCCTTGTAGATTCAGGATCGAGAGGATACCCTCTGAAAAGATCCCCAAGGCAGTGCCGACTATCGTCGGCCAGGAATCGAATTTCTATTCGATAATAGAGGCGCCTCTTAACGTGACTGATAAAGTTCAGTTTCTTTCCAACAATGATTTCGAGTCCCTGATTATAGATGTTTCTTGTTTCGAACAAAGGGGCACGCCACTCCCCATTTTTTGATTGCACGTCATGTTCATTCTAGTTCAGTTGGGCTGACAATGCATCGTCGTCCAGTATAGTTTGCAGGCCCACGGCACCCAACAGGGATGACTACCACTCGGTCACGTTTCGCCCGCTCTCCGTAGGGCACGGCGTCCAGCATGGTCCATCCGTACCTCCCGACCTCCGCCTGGCAGAACGCGTGAGCCTGCCTGGTTCCATCGCCCGAGTGAGGAGGGCGCTCGTTGTGAGCCGACGAGGAGCGATCGGTGCGGTGGACCTGGGCCCGCGATTGCATCGCGGTCATCCAGCCTCCGGGTAAGGCATTCGCCGATCGATTCTGCCGTCGCTCGGGGACGCTCGATCACCGGCTCAAGCCGGCTTCCGGCCGGGGCGTCTCGTGCCCGGGCGCACTCGGCTCGGGTACCGCGACAGGTTGACGCTGGGATTGTGCGGGTGGCGGTTGGCCGACATCGGGCCGTGCGCTGTCGGTGCGGTCGTCGACCGGGGTACGGTCTCGTTCCCGCGCGAGCAGCCAGTCCGACATCCTCTGCGCATCGACGGCGGCGGCGCGGATCTCCCGGGGGTCGTTCTCCAACGCCTTGATCCACGAACTGACGTACGCGGTGCCGTGCCGCGGCTCGTGCCCGACACCGAGCTTCTCGCCGGTCATCATCGCCGCGATCTCCGCCCGCAGCTCTTCTCTCGCGTAGGCCTCCGAGCCGACGCCACCATGGTCGTTGAGCGTCGGCCGGTTCAACCGGCTGGGATGCCCGGTCGCGTGCCCCAGCTCGTGCAGCGCCGTGTGCGTGTAGGCCGACTGCGACGCGAACTGGCTCCGCTCCGGCAGCACGATGCGATCCTCCGACGGGCGGTAGAAGGCGCGGTCCCCGGCCACGTGGTCGATCTGGACACCACTGCCGCGCATGACCGCTTCGGCACGCTCATGCCCCTCCCACTCCGGGGCCGACGCAGCGAGCGACCGCAGCTTCAGGCCCTCGGTCTGCTCGACGTTGAAGACGTAGTGGAGCTTGACGAGCGGCCGGTCCCGCTCGACCCATTCGAGCTTCTTCCGCCCCTCATCGTCGAGCACCGGGTCGCCGTGATTGTCGCGGGCCGTGCGCTGCTGCCGCCACTCGACGTACAGGATGGGCGTCCCCTTCTCGCCCTTGCGGACGTGCCCGCCGG
>JAAXGO010000368.1 GCA_012267425.1 Rhodothermales bacterium | reverse complement strand
GCACAAGGCCGCATGGTACCCGGCTTCTTTCGAATAGCACGCGCCTCAGCGCTGCCGGCTCGTTTTTGCGCGCTCTTGGCAATTGTCGCCGCCGCACCGTCCGCCGGCCAGAATACAGAGAGAGTGCTTTCACTGGAAGAAGCGATTAAGCTATTCACGGCGCATAACCCGTCTCTTCGAGTACTCCTTGCAGATGTCGATGCCGTTTCGGGTCTTGCTCGACAGGCTGCCGCCTGGCCAAATCCGGAAGTTTCCTTTACCGACGAGCCGGCATTTGGTCTGCTTCCGTCATCGCGCGAAACCACCGTTGCGGTCGGTTGGCGCATCGAATGGCCCGGGCTTCGAATGGCGCGCATCGCGGCGGCTGAACAGTCGCTGGCTGCAGAGCGCGACCGTGCATCGGCGGACAGCCTTAGACTTTTACTCTCTGTAATTTACGCGTATATCGACGCTGCGTCACGCGCTGAGCGCACAGCGATTAGTGCGGATGCGGCTGCAGCGGCACGCCAGGCGGAGGAGTTTCTGGCTCGCCAGTTCGACGAAGGAGAGATTGCCGGCCTCGAACTACACAGGATGCGCGTAGAGCGGGCGCACTACGAAAACGAGCTAGCAACTGCTGAGGCAGAGACTCGGGCTGCCCGTATGCGTTTGGCTCATCGCGTACATCCGGACGGTGCAGTGACCTCCTTCGTGCCGGTGGACCGGCTAGAGGGTATACCGGAGGCGCCGCCACTAGAAGATCTCCTACTGAGCATTGCAACGTTACGTTACGATCTTCGTGCACTCCGCCAGGATGCGGCGGCCGCCGGGGCCACCGTCCGGGAGTCTCGGCTGTTCTGGTTTCCGCGGCCGACGATGCGAGGAGGTCTAAAGCGAGGGACGGACGGAATGAGTGGGCTGTACGCGAGCGCCTCGATTTCACTGCCTGTCATGAATCGGTATCGTGGAACGATCCAGTACCGGACCGCTCAGTTGCGGGCTGCGGAATATCGCTTGCTACTCGCCGAACGGCGGGCCGAAGCGGAGCTACGACAGGCATATGACCGGTATATCAGTCTACGGGACCGCATGGAGACGGTAGGAAACGAGCTTGTAAGCGAAGCGACCGCCGCAGTGCGTTCAGTGCGGGTCAGCTTTGACGAAGGAGAAGCTATGATCCAGGATGTACTTGACGCGGCTCTTATCTTTCGGGAGGCCCGTCTTGCACGGCATGACATGATGGCGGCTTTATGGGTTGCCTATTTTGACGTGTTACATGCGGCAGGCAGACCATTTCCGACATCCTTTCACTAGGCTGGGATAACGATGAATAATAATCAGTGGACCATTCTCACGGTGCTGCTCTTCATCTTCTGTGCCGCTGGCTGCATCCAGGTATCGAACGATCACGATCACGACCACGGTCCGGATGGGCACGCGCACGATGAAGAAGTCTCCGACACGGCGGGAACCTACGCGGATACCACCGCCGTGGAAGCCGAACCCGCCGGAGAGTATGAGTAGCAGGCCATGATCTGGTCACGCCACATCCCGATCGTAGCCATTGCTACGGTATCCGCGCTGGTAGCTTGCAGAGGCGCGTCGGAGTCCGAACCTGCGGCTGGTCATTCCCACGAGGTGGGCGGTCGCACCGTTTGGACCGACGAAATGGAGGTATTTTTCGAAGTACCACCCATGGTAGCCGAGGTTCAGAGTGCTCCGTGGCCGATCCACGTGACACGGC
>JAAXGO010000367.1 GCA_012267425.1 Rhodothermales bacterium | reverse complement strand
CGTGATCACGTAGTGGATGCGCGTTTCCATTGGTACATGCTCTCGGAGCATGTTCACCATCGCATTCATTGCCTCCACGCCGTCGAGTGCCGAGCGCCCCTGCTCGGGAGCACCGGCCGCATGGGTCGAATGACCGTGAAATCTGAACTTGGCAGACCTGTTGGCAAGTGAAGTTGCGGGGCTCGCGTCGTTACGGTCGCTTGGATGCCAGTGAAGGACAGCATCGACATCCTCGAACAGACCCTGCCGCACCATGTACACCTTGCCGGCTCCACCCTCTTCGGCCGGTGTGCCATAGACGCGAATCGTTCCTTGACCAGCGGTTTCCTTAAGAAAGTCCTTCGCCGCCACGGCCGCCGCCACCGACGCGGTGCCGAATAAATCGTGTCCACACGCGTGTCCCGCCCCACCTTCGATACGGAACTCTCGGTGTGGCACCGCCTTTTGTGAAAGACCCGGCAACGCATCGTACTCGGCCAAGAATCCTATGACCGGCTCGCCCGCTCCCCATTCGGCAACGAAGGCGGTCGGAATACCCGCCACGCCCATCTCGACGGCAAACCTTTCTTGCCGCAGTCTACCTGCGAGCAACGCGGCACTCTGCTCCTCTTGATAGCCAACCTCCGCAAATTCCCATATGCGGTGAGCGATATCCGCATACTCGTCACTGCGTCGCTCAAGCGCCGAAGCAACCCTGCTTTTGGCCGACTGCCCGAATCCCGGCTGCGCACAGGCGAGAATCACGACAAGCGTCATTATCTTCTTCATGGAGTCTCTGTCTTGCCAGATGAGTCAAAATCCTGCCACGCGGCCGCATAAGCCGCTGCCGGGTATGCAAGATACCCTGGGTAATCGGTGCGCGCACGGGCAACGTCCAAAAGATTCAAAGCGAACACGGCGACAGGATCGTCAGTTTCAAGTACGACGTCCCCAGAAGGCGTAACGACGATCGATCCTCCGCCAAAATTCACCCCAAGCTCCGGTCGCGGCCGGTTTACCGATACCACGAAGGATCCGGTCATCAAGGCCATAGCACGGTAGGCCAAGCGCCACCGCCGATAGGTTGAGGAAGCCGTAGCGCGTGGGCCAAGGATTACCTCCACACCCCGCGCAGCAAGGTATTGTGCCCCGACAGGGCGATTGGCATCGGAGCAGATCTGAATACCGAGCACTGGTCCGAGAGCTCTGACGACTTGGGGGAGGCGCACACCCGGTGCATAGTGGCTCGCCTCCCACCAGCCCGGCTCCTGAGGCACATGCATCTTTGCGTACGTCGCAATCGTCTGTCCTTCGCCATTAATCAAAAGCGCCGTATTGGTTCGTGTCCCCCTAAAGGGATCCCGCACGATTACTCCGCCTAGAACGGCGATTCCTGCACGCCGGGCTGCCGCCTCCTGCAACCTGTGGCGGGAGCCTCCTGGCGGTTCGGCGTCGCGCTCACGGGCGGACTTCGTCGCCATCGACCACGGATTAAGGGGAAGCTCCGGGAGCACTGCCAGCTGCGCGCCCTTCGCACGGGCCTGTGCAAGGCATGCATCAAGCCGGTCGGGGCCGGAACTATCATGGAATACGTCGCTGACTAGAGCAATCGTATATCTGTCGTTAGTCATCGCGTCAGGGCCACCAAGCAACCAACTTGTTGCATAAGAACGCTACACTGCGCTCGATTTGCTGCATGCCTCCTACACCGTCTTCTCTACTTATCCAGCAGTCGAACCAACGCAAGCGAGCTCTACGAAGATAGCATCGTAGTCATTAAGGCCGCACCTGATTTCTCCGTGCGAAAGGCGAGCCGCGTAGGCGGAGTTTACAAGGCTCAAATCACGGCAAGAAGACACGTAAGTTCAATCAGGACTGCACGATCCGCATCTCTTGCCGTCAGATCACATCTGACTCCACCGCACTGCAAGAGCCGGAGAAGAGGTTCGGTAGCGGGTAACGCGGCTCGCTCCACATCCATCCGATGAGCGCGCGACCCGTCACCATCTCGATGCCACCGGTAGGTTCGGCTGTTAGAACGGGGTGCGATAGCGTCCGTTCAGCATACCACCTGTCTTCGGGCCACTCAATGCTACCCATGCTCGTAATGGATCTGAAGCTTTCCAAGGACGTCATCAGCGAAGCCATTCTCCCGGCGTTGCACAGATCGTGTTCAAGCACAGACAGCAGTGCTCCGGTGTTCGAAACGTCATCTGCCGAATACCTCGGCAGCATAGTCACACCACGAGAGAGCTGTCCCACGAACTTGCTTCGCATCAAAAAATCCGACCCCTGCTTTCACTCGACCCATGCAGCACAAACACCTTTTCGCCTGTAGCATGCACGGCGACTTGGACAGCATATTCTGCTTTCCCTACATTAGCATAGCGGCGTACTGTATCGGCCCAGCAGATGACGTTCGCAAGCTCTCGAACGGCGTAATCCGAACACAGCGGCTCGTGGTTCATATTCTCGATCATGGCCAGCCAGCCGAACTCCACTAGCCTGAATTCTCATTCGGGAATTTGGTGTTACCTGATTGGGTCAATATTCGGTCTATTCGGGCCCTTTGAGTATGTTTTCGGTCAGAAACAGTAATCGTATCTCGTTAACCAGTTACTCATTACCACACGTATTGTAGTCTAGGAGCCTACTGAGAGACCTACTCAGATCGGGCCCTCCAGTGTCCCGTATCTGCTTATTAGAGAAGAATTAGGCCTGCTTTGCACGATTCAACGCGTGTATGATCCCTGATTTCTCTTCTCCTGGTGCATCCCAGTATCTTTATTAATATATTGACTCTCAGTAATAAGGTATCAATATATCCATGACCTCTTTCTCGAACTTCTTCCAATCACCCACACATCAGGCCCATCGACGCTACGAGGCGCTCCGAGCATACTACGTCGACGGCGTGCCCGGAAAACAAGCCGCCGAACGCTTCGGATACGCCTACGGCTCCTTCAAAAACCTCTGTCATGCGTTCCGTAAGAATCCCACAGAGTCCTTTTTCTGGCCCAGTCCCAAGAAACCGCTCCGGCCGACAGCCAAACCCGAAGATCCGCGCCGAGCGCGTGTTATCGCATTGCGACAGACGTATAACGCGTCCATTTATCAGATCGTTGATCTGCTCGCCGAAGAGGGCCTCACAAGCAGTGCCCCGTTGGTCGACCGCATCCTCAAAGAGGCCGGCTTCGAGCCGCTATCGCGACGCCCTCCCGATCAGCGCAGCC
>JAAXGO010000366.1 GCA_012267425.1 Rhodothermales bacterium | reverse complement strand
AGGCACCTGGGCAGTTACCACAAAACTGATTTTCGGCTCCGTGGATAGGATTATTCTGCCGCGCTTGCCGTTCGGCACGACGTAATACATTGATATATCACCTCATCTCACTTCATATCACCTCATCTCATAATCAGCTGTTACCGCAGAATAATTTTAGCCGCCCCACCAGCGGGTTCCGTTCAATCGTGCTGTTTCGTCGGGACGCGCTCGCTCGTTTCGTCTACGGATTCGCCAAGAGCAATCGGGAGAACCTCCGCCGGGACGAGCTTCTGGCTTTCCGGATGCTTGCGGACGAAATGCTCAAGCTGGGCGAGGCTGGTATCGGGGCTGCGCTGGCGAACGGAACGATTACCGATGTGGTTTGCGATGGCTAGACAGTACAAGAGCGAGGCCCTAGCAGCCGCGCACGAAACGGCGCTCGGCTTGAAGGAGGCGGGGGTCATGGCGAAGCGGACCATGAAGAGCTTCGACGAGATGTGCCTTACGCCGGTCGAAGAGATGATGCCGGAGGAGATTCGCAATGTTCGGATTCGCGAGAACGCGAGCCAGGCGGTTTTCGCTTGCTATCTCAACGTTACCACAGGCTTGGTGAGTCAGTGGGAGCGTGGTGAAAAACGGCCTCGTGGCGCTGCGCTAAAGCTTCTGACGTTGGTCGCGAAGAACGGCCTGGGTGCTGTTGCGTGAAAGCACAAACCAATCCCGCCTCCGCCCCGGGCGCCCGGGGCGTGATCAAGTTCGAACTGACCAGGCGATTGCATCGTGGGCGCTAAGTCTGCAATCGAGTGGACCGATGCAACCTGGAATCCGGTGACCGGTTGCACGAAGATCACCCGCGGCTGCGACCACTGTTACGCAGCGCGCTTCGCCGAGCGCTGGCGCGGCGTTTCCGGGCATCCCTACGAGCAAGGATTCGACCTGCGACAGTAGCAGTGGGGCGGACAAACACCGAAGGCCGGTGGCCGCAAGCTGGAGGGAATGGAGCACAATGCAATGCCCGGGCTGCTGATTGAGAGGGACGACCATGCCGTTCGAATGGCACCCTGACGGCCCGCCGCCGTCGATCGAACCGCATAGCAGGGCGAAACTGGAGGTTTTGCGCCGCTATCTTCGGGCGTACTTCGACAGGCTGAACGTTAGACCCGCCCGTGAGGAGTTCAAGCTCGACCTTATTGACGGGTTCGCGGGTGGAGGCCTGTTCCTGGATGGAACCGCCGAGATTTCGGGTACGCCTTTGGTCATGCTCGAAGAAACCGAAAAGGCGAGCGTCAGGCTGAACGAGAAGCGCGCAAAGCAACTGCATATCGACTGCAAGTTCTATTTCGTCGATAAGGAGAAGGCGCACACAGACCATCTTCGAAAGGTCCTCGGAGAGCGTGGCTATCACGCCGATGACGACAGGATCGTTGTCAGAAACGGACTCTTCGAGAATGAAGTCGAGGGTATTGTCGCATCGGTTCGGCGCCGGCAGCCTCGTTCGGGACGCGCTATATTCCTTCTCGATCAGACTGGGTTCTCGCAGGTGCAACTCTCGCTCGTGTCCCGGATCTTTGGTGAACTCCCGGCCGCCGAAGTGATACTTACGTTTGCGGCCGACGCCCTTGTCAACCACTTGGCGGAAACTCCACAGATCGCCAAGATGGCAGCACCGCTTCAGTTGACCGATTCACAGATTTTCGACCTGATCCAGCAACGAGACGGAGACGGTGGCAGAGCACTTGTGCAAAGAACCCTGCGAAATCACGCCCGGATAGTAACCGGCGCTACGTACGATAGGCCTTTCTTCATTCGGCCACGGCAGTCAAGGCGCGCCTTGTGGTTTGTCCATCTTTCAAGGCATCCAACGGCGCGCGATGTGATGATTCAACGGCATTGGGACATTCAGAATACCTTCGAACACTTTGGACGAGGGGATTTCGGTATGTTGGGCTGGGATGCCTTGAGGGACTCGGAGACCCTCCCGTTGTTCCAGTTCGGTGAACTCGATGAGCAGCAAATGCGAACCGAGCTGTTGGATACTCTTCCCAGGGAGCTGTTTGGGCTGGTGTCTGAACAGCCTGTCACCATGGACGCCTTGCGGCACATGCTTGCGAACAGGACGGCGGCGCGCTTCTCCGATCTGGACCAAGTAATTGTGAAGCTCGTGCAGGAAAGGGAGTTCGAGATCCTCAACCCGGAAGGCAAGGTGCGGTCCCGATCGGTTCAGCGACTGGCTCCAACGGATCGTGTGGCGCTTCCTTCCACACTGTTGCTTCCGGGGTTATCTCGCCGAACATGAAAAGTCGGGAGCGTAACTGCCCAGGTCTGATCC
>JAAXGO010000365.1 GCA_012267425.1 Rhodothermales bacterium | reverse complement strand
TGGCTGCAAGACTTTGCCTATCGCGCGGAAATCGGCGTGGGCCTGTTCTTGGTGTCGGGCGCTTTGTCCTTCGCCATCGCCGGGCTGACGGTGGGGCACCAAGCGATGCGGGCGGCGCTGACCAATCCGATAGACACGCTGCGCACGGAGTAGCCCAGCACACCCATTACGCGAAAGGAGACACCATTATGAACCCCTTTATCCACCCACTGCAACGAGTCTTGGTCGCGCTAGTGGCCATTCTGGTCGCCTTTGGCTCGGCTCAGGCCGACTCTTCCAAACCGGAACAAAGGCGGTTCGCGCAAAACGCTGCCACCGCTCCGGGCCAGACCCTCTATCTGGAAGCGCGCCATGCCGAGATCGTCGTCAGCGGCTCGGACGAAAACGAAATCGCCCTTGAAGCCACCGTCGAACTCAGCAGCGGCAATGCCGAAGCTAGGGACGCTTTCTTTGCCGCGACTCAACTCCTGCTCGAACCTCGCGGCCAAGACTTTCGCGCCGTGCTCAAGATCCCCGAGTGGGAAGAAGAGTCGGAAGACAAAAGAGAATCTTCCGGCTTCCTGCGTCGGCTGTTCCATCGCGTGGAACACCGAGAGCAAGCCCGCATCGTTCTGCGCGTCGATGTGCCCTCGCGCTATGGACTCGACATCGCGAGCGAATTCGGCGACGTCCACATTGAGGGCATTGAGGGCGCGATCCGCATCGACAATAGGTCTGGCCGCATCAGCGTGGAAAACTCCGGCGGGTCATTCGATGCACGCAGTCATTACGCCGACTTAGAAGTTGTCTCTTTTGCGGGCGACATCCACTACCGGGGTGCCAGCAGCGCGGTATCTCTGCGCGACATCACCGGCAATGCCACCGTGCACACCACCTACGACCCCGTATCCGCAGTCGGTGTCAGTGGCACCTTGCACATCGACGCGCAGAGCAGTCGGATCGAGGGCCGGGACATCGGTGCTGACTGCACCATCTCTACTTCGTACAACCCGGTCGTCGTCGACAATGTCGCGGGCAATCTGTCGGTCAGTGCTAGGAGCAGCAAGGTCAAAGTCGCCGACATCAAGGGCAATGCACATATCGAATCGAGCTACAATCCGATCGCGGTGAATCGCGTCGCCGGCAACTTGGAAATTCGCGGCTCCTCCAGCTCGGTCGCTGTCGAGCGCGTCGAGCAGGATGTGTACGTCCGCACCTCGTACAATCCCATCACCGTTGGGCACGTCGCCGGCAATTTGGAAATTGACGGCTCTTCGTGCAGCGTGATCGTGCGCCAAATCAGCGGCGATACCAAGGTGGTCAACTCGTACAATCCCGTCACCGCCGAGGACATCGCCGGCAATTTGGTAATTCGCGGCTCCTCCAGCCCAGTCACCGTCGAACGCATTGAGCAGAACGCTACCATACGCACCTCGTACAACCCCATAGTTGCCGAAGAAATCGGTGGTGACCTGCGTATTGATGGCAACTCTTGCAGCGTCTTGGTGGAAGGAATTGAGGGCGACGCGACCATTGCCAATTCCCACAATTACGTCGTCGTCAAGGGCAGTGCCGGAGCGCTCTCCATCAACGGCCATAACAGCCCCATTGAAGTATCCAGCGTGGCCGCTCTGCCTGCCACCGGCCGCGTCGAACTCTTCACCACTGGCAAACCCATCGAACTACACATCCCCGCGGATGCCGACATCGAGGCTAGGTTGCAGACCAATCGCGGCAAAATTCGCTCGGACTTCCCGCTGTTGACTGAAGAAGATGGCCGCAACCGCAAAAACGCTCGTCTCGAATTGGGCAGTGCCGGTACGCAGGTACACGTGCGGACGGACGGAGACATCAGGATCGAGAAGCAATAGGGGCAAGTCCGCACCCCGTAGCAAGGATGCCACAAGGGCGGTCTCCGCAAAACGAATTCGTTGGTACAAATGTTTGAAACTTGCTGCGAACCATGTAGGGGCGGTTCGCGCTCCGC
>JAAXGO010000364.1 GCA_012267425.1 Rhodothermales bacterium | reverse complement strand
CCGACCACAAGGTCATCTTCGTCGGCGACGCGACGATGAGCCCGTACGAGATCGTGTATCCGGGCGGCAGCGTCGAGCACTGGAACGAGGAGCCCGGCGCGGTGTGGATGGGCCGGGTGCTCGCGCGCTACGCGCACGCCGTCTGGCTCAACCCGGAGCCCGTTCGGCGCTGGGAGACGACCCCGTCGATCGACATGCTGCGCAAGATCATGGACGACAGGATGTACCCGCTCACGGTGGAGGGGATCGATCGGGGGGTACGGGAACTCAGGCGCTGACCCGCAACGGATAAACCGGAATGGTGCGCCCGAGCCCTATTTCAGCTTCAGCAACGGGTAGTCCGGTGACTCGGGACGCGGGCCGAGCGTCTGGTTCCTGCAGTCTGCAATCAGATCCAGCGCTTCCAGAACGATCTGACCGATCAGTGGTTCGCTGAGCGGTGGGCCGACGACACAGTCGACGCTCATGAAGCGGCCGCAGAGGCGTATGGTAATGGGGCCGGCGACCGGCCGTTCCTCTTTCCGCTCATCCGCATAGGTGACGATCACGGTCCGCCGGACGTTCACACCAAGCCGCTCGACGACGTTCTGCGGCAGCATGGGTATCACCGCACCCGTGTCCACGACCGCTTTCACGCTCGTACTTCGGATGTCGGATTCCTTGCCGTATCCCCGCTCGAAAAGAGCGCGATCTCCGGGGTTTTCCAACTCGGCATCGACCACGATTTCGCCCATCCGTCGCACTCCGCTCTCGCGTCAGAACGCCAGGATCATGACAGTCCGATCCTTGATGATGCGCAAGCACCTCGCCTTGAACTCCGTCGCCGACACTTGCCTTGCCTTCATTTCAGCTCCCTGCGCCGGAATACCCAGCAGTGGAAAGCCTAATTTTTTCTCGATGCTTCGACCAAATACTCTTCGAGAAAATGGAGTCGATCATTACCCCAGTAGAGCTGATCGTCCACAATCATGATCGGAGCTCCGAATACATCCTTGTTGTGTGCGTCTATACAGCTCTTCTTGAATTCGGCTTCGCCTTTCACGGAATGCGCGTAAGCCATTGCGGCTTCTGCATTCAGGCCGGCGCTCGAGAGCGCGTCAACAAACTCGCCATCGTCACCCGGATCGACACCATCGACCCACACCTTGTGGTAGGCATTTCGAACGTACTGCTCTGCACGCCCTTCCTTTATTGCAAACAATGCCGCGATATTCCAGCGACGAGCGTCAAATCCCCTGGGGAGTGTGAAAGGAACGTCATAACGTCTTGACCAGCGTTTGAAGTCTTCTACAAGCGCCTTGAATTTTACAGGTACATCCACAGTTTTCGGGGCATAATTTCCTGCCGCCAATTTTGCGGCGGGGATGTCCATTGGATGGTACTTCAAGTCATATCCATATTTCCTTGCCAAGTCCGGCAACTTCACATGTGCGAAATAGGAATAGGGACTCATGATATCGAAATAGAAATCGATTTTTCTTGACATGACCATTCTTCACAATCGACATGAGTCAAGTAGACACAAGCGGCCTGTCATTGTCGGGTTGCTTCGACTTCCCTGTAGAGCTCGGACCACAACTTGCCGGACATGCGTGCTCCTTCCAGGTATGGCTCCGGAACAATATGATAGGGTGGTCGCACTGGTCCTGCGTTCATCCAGCCAGCCGCATTCATCCGTTCCTTTTCAAGCCCTATGTTGTAAACGGAAAACTCCTTGAAACTGCCATGCGGAAGTAAGGGTTTCAGGCTCATGCCCAGACGGCCACTGAAC
>JAAXGO010000363.1 GCA_012267425.1 Rhodothermales bacterium | reverse complement strand
TGAAGGCGTCCTGGCCGACCATTACCGGCGGCGAATGACTGCCCGCGCGCTCAGGGCGCGCCAAAGGGAGGGGTTGCGGGCTCGCCGCCGGGCACCAGGATGCCGATGACGGTGTCATTCCCTCGATTTAGAGAGCAGCCCATGGACCACTTTGAACGGATGTACTCGCTTCACCAGGTGCTGCGCGGTCGCCGATATCCGGCGTCTACCGGCGAGTTGATGGAGTTGCTGGAGTGCTCGCGCTCTACCCTGCACCGAACGATCAGCAATATGCGAGACTTCCTTGGCGCGCCCATTCTCAATACTCCCGGCCGAGGCTATTTCTACGATAAGGCAGCCCGGACGTTCGAATTGCCTGGGCTCTGGTTCCGGCGCGATGAACTGGAGGCCCTCCTTGTCATGGATCATCTGCTCAAGAGCGTGCAGCCCGGCATGCTACGCCGGTATGTCGACCCACTGCGGGCAAGGTTGACTCAGATTCTGGATGCGGGAGTATCCGGGCGGCAACGGTTCCCCACGCACCGAGTGCGCATCCTACGCACCCATGCGCGATGCGTTCCCAAGTCGCTGTTCGTTCCGGTGGCAACCGCTCTGATCGAGCGGCATCAACTCTCGTTCACGTACTCCGGCCGCGCCACGGGCACGGTGACGCAACGCATCGCGTCGCCGCAGCGCCTGGTCTACTATCGCGACCAGTGGTATCTCGACTGCTGGGATGAAGGCAAGGACGCCTTGCGCACGTTCTCCATCGACCGGATGCGGGATATCGAGATCCTTGACGGCGCTGCTCACAACGTCCCGGAACACGAACTGGATGCCGCCCTCACCGCCGGCTACGGTTTGTTTTCCGGTCCGGCGCGACACCGGGCCAGGCTGGTGTTCACCCCGGAGCGGGCTCGCTGGGTGGCTGACGAAGTCTGGCATCACGACCAGGTTGGGCACTTTCGGTCGGATGGTTATTACGAGCTTGTGGTTCCCTATGCAGACCCTCGGGAGCTTGTAGGGGATATCCTTCGTTATGGCGGCGACGTGCGTGTAATGGGGCCGCAATCCCTCGCAGAACATGTGCGGGGCCATCTCGAACGCGCGGTTGAGCAGTACGGTAAATAGTTTGGCGGCTTGTGTCAGGTTTTGACACAGGGGGACGTTATAGTCCGATGTTCTGAGCGAGGTTGGTTGCGACAAAAGCAGCCAAGTGTTGGAAAGGGCGCAAGGAACCTATATTGGCTTTACTGAGTCTGCTGGTCGCGAGATGACTGCTGTGGCTTCTGATCAAGTGGGCATTTGCCGCTATCCTGTTTGTGATCGGCGATATTGGCGAGCATTTTCGCGGCGAGTGCGCCTGCTATTGTCCCAGGGACGATCACTGATTTTGGGTGTCTGTGTTAGCAGCACTGTGCCTTGGACCCCGGCAACGGGTCATCGGCCATCGCTCATGTCCAGACTGAAGGGTCGAGAACCATCACCGGACCGTGGTCTAATCCGACAGATCAGCCGCGCAAAGAAACGGCTTGTTACACGCCTACCCCGACCTGCACGACGCGCCGGAGAGTCGAGGTCGTGCGCCTGATTGCAAAGCCCTCCGGTTAGCTGTCGGGCCAATGAAGCCGGGCTCGCGGCCCGGAAATATGCCCATCTCCTAAGCATAGGTAACCCCATGAAAACAATGCTGCAATGAAGCCCGCTCCTCCAGTTCGCTACAAGAAAGAACTGAACTGGGTAAGAACAGGAAATTTGTTTATTGTTTTGATTGGGTTTCAGGGTTGATATTAGTTCCTCCGCTACTATAGAATTCAGCCAAATTCACGTGAGAGGTATTGGTCGTGATCCGAATCCATCGTACTACATGCACCAGACTCAGGGTGGAGGAAGCATGGGCCTCTACGGAAATTCTTAACTACGACATCGATCCTAACATTCGGCAATGCCGATCATCTCGGAACATGCGATTGCTTCAAGCTGACTTGCGGAAAAGCGTCCGGAGTGTTTGGTTCGATCAGACAATTGAGTGGAGAAACAAACGATGACAATCGATCTTCCTACTTTGAAAAATGCAGTATGTGCGGATGCTGCTATCCGCCGCCTTCAGCGGCTTCTACCTGTGGGCGGGCCAGGAGACAAGATTTTCCCACCAACCTATCCGCACGAACGTCGCGGTGCACCGCCGCGCCATGTGTTTGAACGTCGACGCATTGATGGTAGGGAGACTTGGTGCGTGCTCGTCGATAGCGTCCAAAGCCAAGCCAACCGGCTGGAAGAGGCCCTATTGACGGTAGCTGAGGAAGAGACCCACGACCTGTCGGTGCCGTTACCGTATGTCACAGTAGACTTTCGAGGCAAGGGGTTGGAGCCGCTAGAACGAATTACCTCGCTGGATGCTCCCCATCGTGTCTATGACGCCATCTTACGGGACAGCCTCTTGGACGACGTCCCCTTCATGCGGAGTGAGGATGGCCGACGTCTCGCGGCGGCGAAACCTGCCGATGCAACAGCGTTACTGGAGTTATCTCCTACGGCTCTATTGTTCGGGGCGTGGCACAGTCAAGGCGAAGGTGGCGGTCTAGGCGCGAAGTTCTCGCGCTCTCTCGTCTCCGAGATCATGGGGATCGATGTGCCAGTGGATCAACTCCTTGTCAGTGAACGCACTGGCGAATTAGAACCACGCACGGCGGGTCGGCGCACAGGAAGCCGGATCGACCCGCTCGGTATCCTACGCAAGGTAGAAGTATTCAAGGGTGCGTCTGTCTCGGATTGGAGCACGGACAAGAGCCAAGCCGGTAGGGGTGCAAAAAAGGTTCGTCCTTCCGAGATAAACCACAGCAATATCGCGCCCACTGTGCAACCCCTCGGAGTTACCTGCGACCACGCGGAACATCGGGCAACCATCACGTTGGCGGGACTGAGGAGACTGCGTTTTGGCGGTGGCAAACGAGACATGACGGGACGGACGTTGATCGCGGCGCTCGGCCTATTGGCATTAGTTGAACAGGATATGCGTGGTTACTCCTTGCGCTCGCGTTGCGACTTGGTTTGCGACGGTTCCGCTCCGCTTGAGTTTGTACGGGCTAATGGTTCGACTAAAGAGTTTGACCTAGATCGAGCGACGGCTCTGGCGCTTTATCGTGACGCCTATACGCGCGCCGAGGCGGAAGGTTTCGAATTCCGATCTCTTACTCTTGAACCACAGGACAAACTTGTGGAGATTATCCGCCGCAGTCGTCAATTGGCGCTGGAAGGTGAAGGTGGTGAGGAAGAGGATGGAGGATGAGTCTCGCGTTCGAAATCGAGTTCGTAACCGGCGTCTGCCGCGCCGCGCGCGAACCTGGAGACACCTCTCCAGACTGGCCGCCGCAACCAGACCGAGTGTTCTCGGCCCTGGTCTCCGCTTGGGCAGCTAGAGGCGAACGACCCGATGAACGCGCGGCACTCGAATGGTTGGAAGAGCAGTCGCCTCCGACCATATACGCGAGCAATTACACCTCTCGGACGGCGCCTGACGTGTTCGTACCGCCAAACGATCCTAGAGCGTCGAAAGCGGCGAGGAAATATATCGAGGTCATGCCGGATCAACGGCGGCGCCAACCGCGCCGCTTTCCCATCGCACGTCCGGACGACCCGGTAGCGGTGCTAGCTTGGTCTACAGAACCTGAAACTGTCATTTTCGATGCACTAGATGCAATAGCGCGCGATGTCGGCTACATTGGCCACTCGGCGAGTCTGACGCGATGCCGTTTCTTGACCGGCGACGAGTTAACGTTCGGGCATCCAGCTAGACTCGCTCGCCGACACATTTATTCAGGACGGTTGCGCGAACTGGAGCGCTCGCATCACGCAAACCCCGTCCGACCTGCAATCCGGCCCGGTAATCCTTTGTTCGCAGAGCGGTCGCAAGACATCCAACCATCGAGCGATTGGCTGGTTCTGGAAGTGATCGATGGTGAGGTCCCGGATGTCCGGGCAGCGGCTCTCGTTTGCCGTTTGCTGCGGCAGGCACTGATGAGCGGCTACCGAAGAAAGACGGGGAGTAGGGACGCTATCCCCGAGATCGTGTCTGGACATGCGGCCGACGGTACGCCAACCCGGCTTCCACACATCGCGATCGCCCCAATGGCCTTTGCCGGTTTTCCCCACGCGGATGGGCGCGTTTTCGGTTTTGTGCTGATCCCGCCACGCGGGGTATCGCTCAATCGTATCGAGGGTTTTCGCGGGGCTTTTGAAAAAGTGGCACCCTATCTACAAGACAAGGAACAGCGCGTCCTGAGCTTGGAGGGCTCGCCTTTGAAAGAGACGTTGCGTCTCGCGCCCGCTCACCCAACGGGAGTGGGAACGCTATCATCGCTTTCCCCCGCTCCCTATCTGAAGCCCTCGCGCTATTGGGCCAGCGTTACTCCGATCGTGCTGGAACGGCATCTGAAGCGGAAAGATGATGCCGAAATTCGGGAACTCATTGCGCGGGCCTGTGAAAATGCCGGACTACCGCGTCCTGCGTTGGACGAGATACAGGCCGGCAAACACTCGGCGGTCGAAGGCATGCCGCCCGCCCGCCCGCTGTCTGGTGAACCGCTGTGGATGCGCTGGAAAGCGCCGAAGTCGCTCGCGAGTCGACCGCTTGTTCATGCCGTCATCGACTTTGAGCAGGAGGTAGCTGGGCCGGTCCTTCTCGGTGCGGGACGGTTCACTGGCCTTGGGCTCTGTCGGCGCGTCGGAGATTGAAATGGAACTCGATCCTTCGGAATTCTCTGGATTCTTTCGGGCGGTTCATGGCTACGAACCGTTTCCTTGGCAACAGGACTTGGTTCGTACGCTCGCCGAACACGACGAATGGCCGGATGTGTTAGATCTCCCGACTGGATCGGGCAAGACTGCGGCCTTAGATGCGGCCGTATTCCACTTGGCGCTACGTGCCGATACGCCGCAAGAAGTCGCGCTGCGGATTGCACTGATTGTGGACAGGCGCCTCGTGGTGGACGATGCGTTCGCGCACGCTGAGAAGATTGCCGCAGCGTTGTACCGCGCATTGAACAGAGACTCCGAGGGATGCAGTGTCATCGAGAAAGTCGCGTACCGTCTGATGAAGTTGGCCGGAGAGGGTGAGCGGCCGCTGATGGTACAGCGGCTTCGTGGCGGGGTCCCCTTGGAACACGATTGGGCGCGTACGCCGACGCAACCGACAATTCTTTGCTCCACTGTAGACCAGGTTGGCTCGCGACTACTGTTTCGTGGATACGGCGTTTCCGACCGAATGAAACCTGTCCACGCAGGACTTCTTGGCGTGAACAGCTTGATCCTCCTGGACGAAGCGCATCTTTCCGAACCGTTTCGGCAGACGCTCGACGCCGTGCAGAAGATTGGCAACGCAACAGTCGAAGTGTCGGTTCTGTCGGCCACGCCGGGAGTGAAGGCGGTGAGGCCCTTCACGTTATCGCGGTCGGATCGAGCCCATCCCGAACTCAAAAAACGTCTTGAAGCGCCCAAGCCCGCTACGGTCAAGCGGCCTTTGCGCGGTCGGGTCGAAGCCGTGGCAAAGCAGTACGCGAATGAAGCGTGCGCGATAATGGGACGAATGCGAGGACAGGGAATCTCGCCGACCGCCGTCGGCGTCATCGTTAACCGCGTTGATCTAGCACGAACCATTTACGAAGAACTCGCGAAAATGTCGGCGGAGAGCAATCACCTAGACGCCTCTGAAGTCGATGCGGTCTTGCTAATCGGGCGGTCGCGCAACGTTGACAGGAACGAAGTCGCCGAGAAACTAACCCCTTTCCGAACCGGTGCGGAACGCCGCGCGGAAGCGAAATCGCTTTTCGTCGTTGCTACCCAGTGTCTGGAGGTGGGTGTCGATCTTGACCTTGATGGGCTCGTTTCGCAGGCAGCATCCTTAGACGCGCTCCGCCAGCGTTTCGGTCGGCTGAACCGCGCCGGGCGACCATTAATCGCCGAGGGCGCACTCTTGGCCCATGTCGTGGATATCGGCAAAAGGGCTGACGATCCAGTTTACGGTGATCGCATTCGCGTCACCTGGGAGGCACTTAGCGAAATTGAGGAAGCTGGCATCGTAGATTTTGGTGTAGAAGCCCTCCCGGCACGTCTCAAGGAAGCGGGTATTGAACCGAACGATCTCGCGGCAGAGCGCCCGAACGCTCCGGTTATCTTGCCAGCGTATCTCGACCTGTGGTCCCAGACCTCGCCACGGCCAGTAGCGGATCCGGAAGTTTCGTTGTTCCTGCACGGAGCGGATCGGACGACTGCTGGAGTCTCCATTGTTTGGCGCGGTGATATCCTCGAATCCGATCTGACCGAGGCAAATGGGAATGGTCTCAAAGAACTAATCGGGCTGGTTCCGCCGCGCGCCGACGAGTCTATCGAAATCCCACTCTGGATCGCGCGGGCTTGGCTAAACCAAGTGGAAGACGTCCTTGCCAATATATCAGATGCGCCGGAGCGCGAGGTCGAAGCGCGTGGGGTGATCCAGAACAGAGAAACTGGGCGGCACGCCTTCCGCTGGGCAGGTCTAGATGACAGGCGCACTGGCGTCGTAAGGGCGGACGATCTTCGGACGGGCGACCTGTTGGTCGTACCCTCAACTTACGGCGGTTGTGACAATTTCGGTTGGGCTCCGAATTCTATCGAGTCGGTCAGGGATGTCGCCGACGAGGTGGCGCAGCCTTTCTGGGGAAGGCGTTGTGCCGTCCGGATCGCACGTGACATCGTGCACAAAGATGCCCATGCCCAATGGGACCGAATATCGGCCGCGCTTGCTGTCGAGGGTGTTGATAGCGGCGAATTAGTGGATTCGCTGATTGAGGCGCTACCTCCCGCAGTGTCGGAAGAGGAAGGGGGAAGAGGAAGCGACAGCCCAATGCCGCGTGATGCGCGAAAATTATTAGAAGCCCTTCGGTCGCCGAAGGGAACTATCGATGTATATTTCCCGTATGCCAAGGGGCGTACGGGAGGTGCTGTTCTCGTCGCGAATCAGGGGATTGAGCAAGAGCATACCGAATCCTTGGCAGTAGGCATTCCCGCGACTGAAGACGAGACAGCTTCCTCTACCTCCACCAAGCCTGTGCCTCTCGATGAACATGGCCATCGAGTTGCCAACTTGGCCAAGCGCTTCGCTGGAGCTCTCGGACTTGAGGAAATGGTGAATGATCTCAGTTTAGCTGCCTTTCTGCACGACGCGGGCAAGGCGGATCCGCGGTTTCAGATCATGTTATCGGGAGGCGATCCTTGGAACCGCCCTGACGGACCGCCATTGGCAAAGAGTGGTCGGGCGTGGTCCCCGATGGCATGGGGAAGTGCCGGATTACCCAAGGGCTGGCGGCACGAAGCATTGTCGGTGCGAATGGCGCGTGTGCATCCCCGCCTCGCTGAAGCGCGCGACCCTGCGCTGGTTCTCTGGCTGATTGGGACCCATCACGGACTGGGACGACCGTTCTTCAATTTCCTCGATCCGGAGCCAGAACAGCCTCTACCTTGCCTAGATGTCGAAAACTGGCAGCTTCCTCCAAGCCTGTCAGGACCCCAATCGCTCGCGTTCGATCTGGACGGATTTGACTGGCCTTCTCTTTTCGTATACCTGAAACGCACTTACGGGATATGGAAGCTTGCCCATTTGGAGACGATTTTGCGCCTCGCGGACCACCGAGCATCGGAAATGGAGCGCGAATCTTGACGGATAACACAAGCCACCGTCTCGACGGACTGGAGCCCGATAATCTGCTCGCTTTTATGGCATTGCTGGGCTTGCTGCGCGTCCTTGAAGAAGCGAGACCCCTGTGGTGTCCGCGTGTCTCTTGGACTCTTGATAATCCGCCCCTTCGACCAGTTCTGAGGGTGTTGGGAGTCCCAAACGATGTCGCCGTTGCCGAGGCTGCGGCCGAGGGACTTGAGGATCTGGCGAAGCGCCACGAGTTCGGAGGGCTAGCGAATCTAACGCTTTCACCAACAGAGGCCACCCGGAACCTGCGTCGAGCCGCCAACGTCGCAGGTCGTGACCGGTACACGGCCGACCTTTGGTCCGCCCTCGTTAGTGACGCAACGCTTTCGCGTGATGGCAAGAAGGTCGAGCCGACACCGCTTTGCCTTTTGAAGGGTCAAGGGCATCAGCACTTCCTCAAGCGACTGGCTTCGGTGCCGCAGCAAAAGAAACCTCCGGGCCGAGGCAAGATAGCGGTTTCCGAGACGGATTGCTTGCGCGAATCTCTGTTCGCACCTTGGAAACGCCCCGACGCGACTGAATCCTTTCGATGGGATCCCCATGAAGACGTACGCTATGCGCTTCGTGCGCGGGATCCGACCGACGCCAGCACCAAAGAAACGACGCAACATGGTGCAAACCGGCTCGCCGCCGTTGGCCTGTCCACTCTGACCGTCGTCCCGAGACGCCGAGCTAACGATGTGAAACTGAGTATTATTGGCGGCGACCGAGAGGCTAGGGGCGGTTTTGTGTTCCGGTGGCCGATTTGGCGTGAGCCGATCAGCCTCGCTGGAATCCGTGCGCTTCTAAGCCATCCGAATCTGCGGAACCAGGGTGCGCTCCGTTCCCTTGGTGTCGTCGAAGTCCGTCAGACCCGACGAATCTTGACGGGCAGATACATGAATTTCATGCGGGCTGAGGCGGAACTCGATCACGCGCGTGAAAATTTAAGGCATCAAGGATAAAGCCAAGCCAAGCCATGCCAAGCGCACCAGATCATCAGGACGATCAAAAAAAACACGAGAGCACGACGTGAGCACGCATTACGCATACCACATCCTCTGGTCCGCCGAATATAACGAGTACGTTGGGCTGTGTGCCGGGTTTCAATCGCTGAGTTGGTTGGTGCGTGGCCCTGACCGAGCTCTGGCCGGCATTCGACGCATCGTGCACGATAGTATTAAAGACATGCGGGCGGCCGGAGAATCGCTGCCTGAGCCAGTCGATGACCGCGCGGAAAGTTTATGGTACGAATACCGCCCGAAGTCCACCGTGCGCCCGTACTTCGTGCCGCCGAGGAAGGCGTGAGCCTCATCCGGCTGGTGAGCGCCCGGCTTGCGTCGAATCTCTGGCAAACATTCAACTACTCGAAAGTGAGCCCAGAAATTCCACCAAGGCCAACTGCTCCAGAGTTAACTTCCGAGGTAACTACTCGCCCCCCTTGAC
>JAAXGO010000362.1 GCA_012267425.1 Rhodothermales bacterium | reverse complement strand
ATGCGGTTGGTGTCCAGCAGTAGCATCGCTAGGTTATTCAAGCAGGTCGCCACGTTCGGGTGTTGATCGCCCAAGGCGGCTTCGGCGATCAACAGGGCACGTCGCATCAGCGGTTCGGCCTCTCCAAGTCGGTTGGTGCGCTTCAGTAGTTGTGCGAGGTCGTTCGATGACCTCGCGACAAGCGTCGCATTGGCGAGTGCCGTCGCCTCCTCAAGCGCGTGACGCTGCTGCTCCTCGCACTCCTCCCAACGTGCGAGTTCCATCAGCACCTCCGCAATTCTTAGACGCTGTGCGATTCGCACCTCGGAATCGCCCACACTTTCCATCGTAGCCCACAGAAAGGCCAGTCTGGTCTCGGAGAACGTACGCAAAGTCAGCTTTTCCCCCATCTCCGCGAGCCGGTGAGCGAATTCCTCGAACTCGCCGCTTCGGTGCATCTCCCAAGCCGCGATCATCTCCTCGATTTCGGAGAGATAGTCGGGAGCGGACGGAGCACTTGAGACGATGCGAGCAATCGACCGGCTCACGCCGTCTCCCGCTAGGGGCGCGGCTTCCAGCACGTAGCTCACCGTCTGCTCGACATCTCCACGACGGGCATAAATTCTGGCCATGTCGAACTTCGCAGTCGCTCGCTCCCCTTCGTCACCGACTTCACTCAGGTAGTCGAGAGCCTTTCCCGCTTCGACACTGTCCTCTTTGAGAAGCTTCGCGCGCAATTGGCGTCGCTTTTCGTCTCGGGCCTCGATGCTCGGGTAGAAGAGGCTGAAGAACTCAAGCAGGAACGGCATGCGTTTGCGTGCGGCGCGGGAAAGATTCATTGCGAGCCAGATATCGAAGAATCCCTCGCGAATCGTGTAGAGGCGCGAACGTCGGTCTTGCGGGTGCCGGTCTGCGCGGAGGTAGTGGGCATCGGTGAGACGCTTGAGCAGCGACGAAGTCTCCTGCTGACTCATGCGCATGCGCGCGGCAATGGCGGCCGGCGTCTTCTCTTGGTCGCGCATGCTCGCCAGACATTCCAGCAACGCGCGCTGGCCGGGTGGGAGATCGTTCAATCGTCCCTGATAGAACGGCGAAATCCGGTCGAGGAGGAGATGGAATTGATCCTGCACGCCGGTGACCGACTCGTGAGCGATCAGCTCGTAGAGCATCATCGTCAGCCGCGGGTTTCCCCCCGTCATGCGGTAGAGCGATTGCAGGCGAGGACGCATGGCCTCCAGGGTTTCGAGAATGTCCGTGCGTTCTTCCCATTCGAGATTCAGGCGGATGACTTCAACCGTGTCCTCGAAGCTCAGGTTCTCCAAGATCTGAATGTCGAAGAAGTCATAGAACGGCTGTCTCACGTCAGTGATACCGTCGAAATGAAGCGGTGCGGTAGCCAGCAGCAGGCAGCCGTTGTCGGCCATGAAAAACTTGCGCAGCGAGGCGATGTCGTTCTTGTCGTGGATTTGCCGGGTAAGGATTTCGCCTAGGTTTTCGAGCATGACAAGCAGTGTTCGGTCATGCCTGCGGTTCTGTTCGCGGATTGCGGGCACCAGCGTGTCCTCGACCCTAGCGTCGTCCTCTTCGGTCTGCACCGCGGTGAACAGCTCCGTCCACAGCGGTTCGTCTTCGAGGACCTCCTTCAATATCCCGCACATGCCGATCAGGAAATCGGCGAAGGACAGCGTCCGGTTCGATTCCTCCGGGAACCGGACGATTACAACACCTGCGCTCAGCGTTTCGTCGGACTGAACGGCGTCTTCAATGCACGAGAGCAGGTGAGTCTTGCCGATCCCACGCGGACCGATGAATAGCAGGTGGTTCTTCGACTTCCTACCCACCGAACCACGCAGGGATTCGATGGCGTTGTCGAGCAGGTGTT
>JAAXGO010000361.1 GCA_012267425.1 Rhodothermales bacterium | reverse complement strand
GATCATGCCAGTGCCGGTCTCTACGAGCGTCCAGAGTATCACGACCGCGTAAACTGCAACCAGGGCCGCCCCACCCGCCCGCCGGAGCATGATAAGCCACGGTACCTCGGCGCCCAAAACGTCTTCGCCCGGATAATGGCCAAGCACGGCAAGATACGTGAGCACGAAGGGCACCGTAGACAGGATTCCAGTGACCAGACCTGCAACGACTGCGTGACGGCGGCGTGTCTGGTAGTCGAGGACGAATAGCGTAGCTGGCATGGCACCGAGATTGTAGCCAACATACAGTACGCCGGTGAAGGCAACGGATGCCACCGTCGCCGTCGGTGTAAAACTCGCGTCGGCGGTTGCGAAAATGAACTCTACGTTGTTCCACGTCTTTAAGAGCACGGTCCCCGAAAAAGCAACAAATCCACCGTATAAGAGAATGGAACCGACGGTCTTGAAGCGTTCAATGAGGTGCCTTCCTCCCATTTCCAGGGCCGCCACAACCGCTATTACGAGACCGACGCCCACCCAGTACGAGAAACCGAGAACATCTTCCACTACACGCCCGCTCGCTGCGCTCACCACCGCGATGGTCACGAACACCATGACTACGTAGACGACGTCGAAGAGCGGCCAGAAAGGGCCGATCAGTCTACGTACGAAGCGCCTGTAGTCGTAAAGGCGCCACACGCGCGCGAATTCGTACGCCATGACGGCGACGAGCGAGAATCCGAAGCCGATGGCAGCGATGCTCCAGATGCCCCTCGCACCGAACTTGGCACCGTATTCGACAATCTCACGTCCGGTGGCGTACGCCCCGCCGATGAGCACCGATTGGAAGACAATGCCGGGCAAGATGTATTGTCTAAAACGACTCTCGATGTCAGATCAGCTCGGTTGGGGAAACTTGAGTAGGATTTTCACGGCACCATCCTGCTTTTCTTCGGCTAAACGAAACCCCTCGACAATGTCTGCAAACCACAACCGATGGGAAATCAGTGGGCTAACATCCAATCGGCGTGATGCGATAAGTTCGATTGCCAGGCGAAAGGACATGAGACCGGCTTCGCCCTGCGCATTGGCGGACGCTACGAGCCGTACATTCTTTCTGAGAAAGTCCTCCACAGCTACCGGCAGCATCTCTTTCTTAGGCACGCCGAAGAGTGCCACCTCGCCGCACTGACGTACGAGGGAAGGGCACAGATTGACCGTTTCCGCCTTCCCGACGGCCTCTACGACGCCGTCGGCCATGCATCCATCGGTAATCCAGCGTATGGCTTCAACGGGATCGTCTCTGTCGACATTGACCGTATGAGAGGCTCCCACGAAGCGTGCAACCTCCAATCGATAGTCTACGAGGTCCAGTCCGATCACGCACCGGGCTCCCATCATGCGCAGCAGCATCGTAAACAACAGTCCCGCGGGACCCTGTCCAATAACGACGAATACTTTCCCAAGTACGTTACACAGCTTTTTGCAACAGTAAATTACTGTCCCGAGCTGCTGAGCCAGCACCGCCCGCTCGGATTCCAAGTCGTCAGGAAGTGGAATAACACAGGTCGAATCTGCGAGGATGAATTCGGCGAAGCCGTCGAATCCGGGTGGAAGGACCAGAACGCGCAGGCCCGGCGGGAAGCGGTCGGAATGCGAACTCTCGATGGTCCCGACACACTCGTGCCCTGACTGCCCGGGCTTCCAAGGATAGGTCTCGGGTAGACTGTCGGCCAGATAATGCAGGTCGCTGCCGCAGATGGTGGCAGTTTCCGTGCGCACCAACAGGCCACCTGGTGCAAGTTCGGGCACGGGCACGTCGACTATCTCGATCCGGCCCGGGGCGGTGTACAGGGCCGCCTTCATGTGCTTCGCTTCCTAGCTGAAGGCGTTTCTGAGCGTTTTGAGGCTCTTTGGGATAGCCGTCTCCCAGCCCTCCTTACCTTCGAACTCGAGCGAAACCCACCCGGCGAAGTCGTGACGGTGCATAATCTCGCCGATGCGCGGATAGTCGAGATCCAAAGTATACCACGTGCCGCCACCGTGATAGGTCTTAGCCTGCATCAGCACAGTTTTGGATGCCAACATCTCGAGCTTATCGTACGGATCCTCCAGGAAATTGCCCGTGTCGAGGGTAATCTGCAGCCACGGCGAATCCACGGCCTCGACGATGCGCAGCACACCTTCCGGCGTTCGTCCGAGTCCCCAGTGGTTCTCCAGGCCGAGGAGCACGCCACATTCCTGCGCTTTTGGAATAAGACTTTCGATCGCCTCGATAACCCAGCCAAACGCGTCTTCGTCGGTGTAGCCTTCCAGCGCAGGCTCAATCCCGCGGTTGGCCATCAGCGCCGTGAAGGACTCTGACGTTCCCCACCGCCCAGTATTGAGCCGCATCGTTGGAATGCCCAGCGTATAGCAGAGCTCCATTTGGTGGATCGTCCTTTCGACGTTTCTCTTGCGTTCCTCCGGATCCGGTGACACGAATCCCTGATGGGTCGAAAAACCCATTAGATCCAAGCCGTTCACGAACGCCCGCCGCTTGATGCTCTGCAGATAGCCCTGCCGAGTAGCCATATTGAGTGCTTGACATTTGCAAGTCTGCCGGTTAGCTTACCGGCATGGAGGCGCAGCATCAGGTATTGACAACGCTTCGGACTTCGGTGCCAA
>JAAXGO010000360.1 GCA_012267425.1 Rhodothermales bacterium | reverse complement strand
GAGACGCGCACTGCAAAAAGCGGAGGACTATTCCGAACGGTGGAACGCTCATCTGGACCAGCCGGAGCGATACCGGCGCGAGAGTCGACGGCAATGGACACTATGCCGTAGCTGATAGTACGGGTTGCTCCGTGCACGACAGGCACGAAATGCCGTCAGTAGATTTCAGGCACGCCGAAGCCGGTCTCGAGGAAGCCGACGTCGCACCCGTCGTTTGCGAACGGGCGCGGTGGTGGTCGGCAAGGTGTGTGCAGATGTCATATCTCGTAATGACTGCGACGTGGTGCGAAATAGCTGCGACGTCCATAGTCCTCTGTTCGGGTTCGCTCTCGCGGTACCGCTTTGGGGTCATGGCGCTACTCGGACGCTTCCTGCGCCGCAGCTATCCGGGCGCCGTTACTGTTCCGGTTACGGATTCTGCGCCGAACCTGCGATCAACGACGCCCAATCATTGGGTGGGTTCCCCTGCACGAGCATTCTCGCGAACACCGTGTACGGATCGGTCTTGCTCCCCGAGGACCGTAACGTGTGTTCGTCATTCATCCATGCATAGATGATCACCTTTGCCTTGGCATCGTAGCGGAAGAACAGCCGGAATCGCCTGCCGATCTTGGCGCGTCGCCAGTGTCGGTAGCCTCCACCGAGCGTATTCCCTTGCCGGTACTCGGCTCGGGATGGGTCTTGCGGGATGACTTCCGACATCGTCCGGTCGACTGCTCGCAACAGCTTGACGTTCGCATTCGATGCAAAGCCTTGAGGGTCCTTTCGCCGAGCACGCTCGGCTGCATCCTTGAGCTTGGCGCGCTGCCTGCTGAGTTCCGTGTAAAACAGCAGCCTCCATCCGTGTCGTTCCATTACAAGTCCACATCGCCCTCGATGGGCTCATCGAGATCGATGTCCAGCTCGGCGTGTTCCAGCATCCTCTGTGCCACGTCGTCGGGGATTTTCTCCACCCCTCGTCCGGCCTCGATCTCCTTCTCGATCAGGTCGAGAAATGCCCTGATGGATGGATCTTCGTGCTCGGCGTCAGCGCGGCTCACAACGACCTGTCCGTTTTCGTGCAGTTCGAACGTCACCTTGGTTCCGGTGTCGGCGCCGAGTGCCTGGCGGATCGGCTTCGGTACTGTGATTTGTCCTTTCGCGGTCATCGTGGCGACTTCGTGGATGATCGGCATATCCGACACTCCTCACCTGCTGTTCTGCGACACCGTAAGGAACTTCCCTTACTTCGTCAACTGGACGTGGTCGATTCGACGGTTTGTCCCTGCGTCGTGTCGTCGCGCCTATTCTTGGTCCACCTGCCTGTCAGTCGCAGCTATCGTTTAACTTCAGGAAAACTGTCCGTCTGGACACATATCCTGACAAATGCAATGAGGCCAGTATTCCTGACGAGTCTTGTCGCTTTCGTACGGCATGACAGCTTCGGCACGCTGCATTGCTTCCAATGGGCTCTGGGCACCCAACGGCTACAGACCCAGTGACTACAGACCCAGGTCCTTGTTCAACCGAGCCGCCGCCACTCCACGAACCTTCGCGCCGAGCGCGTAGGACTCCCGTCCCGCGTGGACGACAATCACCTCCGCAAGACCGAGATCGCGCAGAGCCGAACGGATCGACGGCGTGACCTTGGGTGCGGTCGTGCGCTTGACCTCGATGCCGATCCGCCTCCGCCCCCGGG
>JAAXGO010000359.1 GCA_012267425.1 Rhodothermales bacterium | reverse complement strand
GTACGCCACCAGCAACACCACGACACGGACATCGTGACATTTCGGGTGGAACAGCGCTGACCGGCGCCTACGAAAGGAAAGCGTCAGCGAGTACGTCCGCGATCTGGTGCGGCGCGACAAGACACGGTCGGTGCGCGAGGCCTTCCTCCGACTCAAGGCGGAACTGGCACGCGCCTATAGGGCGCCGGATGAAGCCTACCATGCCCCTTGCATTTGGTGCGCTGTTACGGAATTATTCCGTAAACTTGCGTAGGGGCGCATCATGTCGAAAGTCTTGAGATACGAATTGCAATGGGACGAGGAAACTCACACCCTTGCACAACGCGCGGCGCGTGCGGCCGGATTCAACAGCATCAAGGCCTACGTTATCCAACTGGTCAGGCGCGATGCGCCTGAAGTCCTCGAAACCTATGACAAGATCGTTCTGACCAACGAGCAGTTTGACGCCTTTTGTGAAGTTTGCGACAACCCACCCGCGCCAAGTCCCGAAATACGCGAGGCGGCGAAGGCTTTAGACGAAGAAGGATTCTTCCCGCATGGGGGAACATGAGTTTCTGCCGCTCGATGTCCGATCGGTCAATGTCAAGCAATTCGACTGCGGCAAGAGTTCCATCAATACCTACCTGCGACGCTACGCAGCCAAAAACATGGCGTTGAATCTGAACAGGACATTTGTCCTTCTGAATCCAGACACTCAAGCTTCAGCCAAACAACGCATCGCCGCCTATTACACGCTTGCGCATCAGACAGTTGCTCGTGCGGACACTCCTGTTCACCACCGCCTGCCCCGCTACCCGGTTCCAGTCATTCTGCTTGCGCAACTGGCCGTGGATCTGAATTTTCATGGACTGGGTTTGGGAGCAAAAACACTGATTCACGCCCTTCGGCATGCTTTTCGTATCTCCACCACACCCAACGGAATTCCTTCGGCAGGCGTTGCGCTCGACGTGTTGGATCAAGATGCATTGGAGTATTACAGCCACTTCGATTTTTTTGCGCCAATGGTCGACAAGCCAATGAAATTGTTCGTTCCGATGGAATCCCTGGAATCGTTGTAGGCCGTCCGGTGCTGCACTCTTGCGGCTCGCCCCGGCTTTGATGCCCGGACCTCAGGCAACCGATCAACATGGGCAAGAAATCCATCATTGCGTCTACCTTGTTTCGTCCAATTCAGCAATATGTCGCCTTAGAATCAGAAGGTTACAATGCTCGGCTTGTTGATCGAACAGTTTGGGCCGTTCTCCACGCCTACGGTCTCGGCAAGGCTGAAGATTCTTCGCTCCCGATCTCCTTCGCCTTTTGCTTGATGTCCTTCAGCTCCCGGTCGATGGCCGAGGTCATCGCCAGCAAGCGCGTGGCGACGGGCTTGGTGACCTTCAGGGCGAGCGCGAGGAAGACCAACGGCAGGAGGATGTTCTTCACCGCAATCAGGACGAGTAGCCGAGTCAGGTACTCCGCCAGTTGCGCGGCCCGGTCGAGGAGAGCCGCCAAAACGGAAAAATCGGGCATGCGTATGTCGGGGATGATCCGATCCGCCGCGGCGCGTGCACGGTCGAGTAAGCCTCCTTGTTCTTCAGTCGCCTGAATCTCGTCCTCCTGCGTCTCCTGGCCATTTTGCTCGACCGCGAGTTCATCCTGAACCTGTTGGCCATCGATCGATACCTCCTCGCTGATGGCCGATAGCTCTCCGCTCTGGCGGTCGATCTCGGGTTGCAACAGGGCCTGGGAGGCAAGATAACTCACCACCACGAACACCGGCACGATGAAACGCACGATCGACGCAAGGACGAAAATCCTCACTGCCGCCCCACAGAACCGGTCGAGCAGCCCGATTTCCGGCGCACCCACGGCCCGCCTGCGCCAGACAACTGCCAGCGTCAATAGCGTGACGACGCCAACCAACGCAAATATCCACCTGAAGACAGTGCTCGAAACAAAGGCGAGAGTGACCTCCTGCAGCAACAGCGATCCGATCGCCAGGACCATGACCGACGAAAATCGCTCGACCGCATCGTTAACCGGGTCGAGCGCTTCTCCGACGCTCAGGGAACCGACCACGGCGTTCACTTCCACGCTCTGAAACACTGACACGGCGGCGTTTATGCCTCGCGCCAGAACGTATAGTCCAAATGACTCCGCGGTCGTCCCGCTCAGAAGTTCATCGGCAAAGTTGTCCAATGTTCCGTGGGTTGAAATCACGGTCAGCGCCAGAACGACGACCAGGAAGGCGAGCGTGCGGTAGCGGAAAACTCGGCTGGAGAGGTTCGCCAATACGCCAATCTGTTTGCTCTTGTCCAGTTTCGATCTCAATTGATGAAGATGCAGTCACTTCCCGCAGGTGCTTGAGGGGTTACTCGGCCTTGTGGACGTGATCGAGCGTTTGTCAGACGACCGCTGTGGGCCGTCCTGGCGCACGGCCGCGTCAGCCTTGAGTCCTTGGGAAATAGCGTACATACCGCATGCCTTCAAAATCGGCGTCCTGAGTCCACAGCGTCGCCCCAGTCAGTCTTGCAGTGGCCAGAATGATGCCGTCGGCCATCGCAAGGCCACGCTCATGCGCAAGCCGCGCAGCTTCCAGCGCGAGGGCGGATGACAGCGGGATTTCCCGCCCGCGGCTCATCGACGCGGCAACGCGAAGCGCGTCGTCCTCGCCGCGCCTGCGCAGCACGATCCGGAAGACTTCGTAGATGCTCACAGTGGGGACTACCAGTCGGCTTGCATCCGACAGCGGAACGGCAAACAGGCCAGCGTTGGGTCCTTCGGTGAAATATTCGATCCAGCCCGAGGAATCAACCAGGTTCAGTTCGTTCACGGCCTCGATGGTCAGAGCTCACGGTCCGGTTCGCGCTCGAAACGGGGATTCATGCCGACAAGGAATCCCCTCATCTCTCCGATCTCCCGCACGGGCACGAGCTCTATGCGGTCCCCGTAGGGGACAACCTGCAGCCGCTGACCGGGCCGAATCCCGAGGGATTCGCGCACCGGTTTCGGTATGACGACCTGGAATTTCGGGGACACTTTCACCTGTTCCATTCCGCTCACCATCGATCACGAAAACGTCATACGACTCTAACACACCGGATCGAGTCCCTGCGCATATGTTCGCTGGCGCGATGGGCATTGCGCTCGTTCGAGGCACTGTCGGCATGCCCCGGCAGAAGGCCGGGGGTGGAAAGTTCGGGCTAT
>JAAXGO010000358.1 GCA_012267425.1 Rhodothermales bacterium | reverse complement strand
CCAAGCCCTGAATCGTCCTCGACATTGACATGATCGGGTGTCTGGATGGTTGGAATTAATCCGGAATCGCATCGTGGAGAGGTTTCTCAGGGTGTTGGCGGGAATTGCTGAAACCGAATCGAAGTCCCTGCTATCGCACGGTCCCCCGCGGCCTGCGTCCGAACCCGGCATGTCCCTCTGACATTGCCTGCCCTTGAAGGACACGGGTGCAATACCTGGCTCGGTCGGACAACTGGTTGACCACTCTCCATGACCGGGTGATCGATTCCTTGCGTGCGTGCCTTGGCGGTAATTTCGCATAGCTCATCCGGTAGCCGGTCGGCCATGAGCAGGCCCATGTCGATGACCTTCTCCACCGGCAAATTCACATCTGCCGCGAACCGCTTCCAATGCCGCGCACGAACGTCCTGGGTCCGGTACTTGCCGCCGATCCGATTCGCCAATCTGAGACGTTTCGGGTGGACATGGGGCACCGCGCTCGCCACGTCGTAAAGCGGCGCGAGGCGGACTCGACCTTTCGATCCGATCATCACGGAGTAGTTCTTGGCGTGAGCGTCGATGCCGCCGATGAGCCAATTGAACATGTTGGCGCCCGCAAAGGTCCACGCATCGCCGGCCGGGGCACTTGAATGCCCCCAGAGCATTTCGCTCAGAGTGCCGGACCCCGGGCCTCCATGCTGTTTGTACCTCTGTTCTGGCGGAACACCCAAACGACACGTTCCTGATCGTCTCGCAGAACGGGAGCATCTGACTCTGGCCGAGAATGAAGCCCGACGGGGTGTCCAGTGGGACGATGCGTGATCCAAGAGTTTCCCCGGCAGGATGCGCCAATCAGGCAGGGTGACATCTGCGTCGGATTGCCAAGAATCGAGCTATTGCTTGAAGAGACCTACTCTCCGACAAACACTATAGTGGATAGAGATTCCGGAGGCGGTTCTCTATTTCTTCCGCAGGCAGAAATACCGCATCATCGCTCTGCCACGCCTCCAGTGCCTGGATGAGGTGCGCTGTCGAGCAAGCTTCAACCGCTCGTAGTTGGTCAATCACCCACAGCACACCGTGCACACGTAGACCGCTCTGTGAAGCGACGCGGCGCAGAAGGGCGTCACCAGTAAGCAGGATGCCGCGCTGAGAACGCGCGGTGACAAAACAGAAACAGTCATTAGCTGAGAGTGTGGAGTATCGCGCTTTGACTGCCATGGCCTCTCCGACTTCGGTCGACGTGAGGTCGTATGTTTTCAAGCCAGTCGAGTCGAGGGTTAGCCAGTCCTGCTCCGTGAACTTGAGAAGTTCGGACTCACGAACCGGGAGCGGGACAACGAGCCGGTACGGCAGAGCGCCAAGGACACCAAGTAACCCTCCTTTGCGGAGATCGATCAAGCAGGAAGCATCGTTTACGATGACGCACGTCACTGGGAGA
>JAAXGO010000357.1 GCA_012267425.1 Rhodothermales bacterium | reverse complement strand
TCGACACCGGCATGGGGCTGGAACGCCTGGTAAGCGTGCTGCAGGGTAAGCAGAGCAATTACGACACAGATCTCTTCGCCCCGCTTCTTAAGCACATTGCGGATCTGTCGCCGCTGCAGGCCCTGCGAGGCTACGACGACATCGACGACGGAGAAAACCGCGAGGCGATCCGAGTGGCGATGCGAGTGGTGGCCGATCATATTCGTGCCATCGCATTTGCTATCTGCGATGGAGCACCTCCAGGCAACGTGGGACGGGGATACGTTATCCGTCGCATCCTGCGACGTGCGTCACGCTACGGATACCAGGTCCTGGGCTTACGCGAGCCGTTCTTGTTTCATTTGGTCGCGCCGCTCGTGGAGCTCATGGGCGAACAGTTTCCGGAACTTGTAAATAGCCGCAAGAGGATTGAAAACAACATCCGGGCCGAAGAAGCCTCATTTCTCCGCACGCTCGGCAAGGGGATGTCGCTTTTCGAGTGCATCCTCCCATATCTGAAGCACCAGGAAGCGGATATCTCGCTCGATGCCCGCTTGACGGACCTGTTACGCAAAGCATATTCTGGAGCCGACGCGGCGGCGCTCTTCGCGGAGTCGGTGCGCGAGGGAGTGGTCCCGGGTGAAGTGGCATTCCTTCTTCACGACACGTACGGATTCCCGATTGACCTCACGCAGCTAATGGCGCGCGAGGAAGGCCTCGACGTGGACATGGAGTGCTACGCACAACTGATGGCAGAGCAGCGCAGGCGTGCCCGAGATGCCGGAAGATTCCGCACTGCCGGGCATGGTCACGAACGCCCGGATGGCGCGGAAGGATGGATGCGTATCGGCGCAGGAGACGATTCATGTTTCTTGGGCTACACGTGCACGGCTGTGCCGAATGCTGCGATCCGCCTCATGCGAACACGCGTGCCGTATGCGGTCGTTTTGGATCGGACACCCTTCTATGCCGAAGCCGGCGGCCAGGTCGGCGACATTGGCATGCTACGCGTTGGGGACGACGTACTTAGTGTACTGGACACGCAGCGCAACAACGGCCACATCGTCCACCGCGTAGATCGCTTGCCCAACTATCCGGATGCCCCGGTAGAAGCCGTCGTGGACGCTGTGCGACGCGCCAGGATTGCGAAGCATCACACGGCGACGCACCTTTTTCACGCCGCGATTCGCGAAATACTTGGTCCACACGTCGTGCAGAAAGGCTCGCTCGTTGCAGCAGATCATCTGCGCTTCGATTTCAGTCACTACGAGCGAGTGGGACGGGAAGAGCTCAAGCTCATCCAGGAACGCGTCAACGAAGTGATCCGGAGCAATATTGCGGCGTCAATCGAGGAAGATGTGCCGTATGCGGAGGCCGTCGAGCGCGGCGCGATGGCACTGTTTGGTGAGAAGTACGGCGACCGTGTCCGCGTCGTGACGTTTGACGCGGATTTTTCTCTCGAACTATGCGGCGGCACCCACGTGGATGCGACGGGCGAAATCGGGCTGTTTCTCCTCAGGTCAGAGGGCTCGGTGGCAGCCGGCGTGCGGCGTGTCGAAGCTGTCGCGGGACCGGACGCTCTGGGCGTCGTGCAACGGGAATTCGACGAACTGAGTCGCATTCGCTCGCTGGTCAACGGCACATCGGCAAGTGAAGTCGTCGAGCGCCTCGTGCAGGACGCCAAACGACTTGGAAAAGAAGTGGAAGAAATGCGCCGTGACCGACTTGCATTCGGTCTCGACGCGATCGTCTCGACCGCGAAGGCAGTCGGAGACATTCGACTGGCAGCTGGGCGGATCCAGGACACTGATATGGGGTCGCTGCGCGCACTCGGAGCAGTGCTACGTTCCAAACTGGGGGCTGGCAGCGTAGGCCTCTTGGGGACGGCGGATCCGAACGGCGGTAAGGCATATCTTGTGGCGACGGTCTCCGACGATCTGGTATCGAGGGGTATTGAGGCACGACGGCTTGTAGGACAACTGGCTCGGCGGATTGGCGGTGGTGGTGGCGGCCGCCCGGAGCTCGCGACCGCGGGTGGCAGGAAGCCGGAAAACCTCGACGGAGCACTCGACAATGCAGCTGCGGTTTTGCATGACATGCTCGCTTGAGCGTTGCATGATAGATCAGTGTATACGCAACTGCCCGGGCAAAGCGGCAATGAACCATTCGGGGTGGTTACACGTTGGCGAACAAACGGAGGGGTGCCGGAGCGGTCGAACGGGGTGGTCTCGAAAACCATTGTAGGCACTGCCTACCGGGGGTTCGAATCCC
>JAAXGO010000356.1 GCA_012267425.1 Rhodothermales bacterium | reverse complement strand
TGATATGGAAGGGCCCTTTGTCAAGTTGAAATACGTTGTTTCACAATCAGCCGAAAAGACAAGGTCGCCCGAGTCCCGCGAGGGGCCCGGCGAAGCGTCGGTAGCAGAAACGGCAAGGCCAATGCGTCTGATTAGAAGCGGTTGCTGGGATCTCGAGGAAGTCATGTTGCCTCTTTTTGTGTGTCGACGCAAGAAAAAAGCCGGTTTCTGCTCCCCAGAAATAACAGGATTTTTTGCTCGCAACGTGCATTTAACCGTTTCGTTACATAACGCTCACCGGTGGCCGAACTCGAGATCCGCTGGCTCAGGATGTTCCACCCAGTCCGCTACGAAGATGTTTGTATCGCGCGATGGCGCGCGGTCTACAGTCCGATTCGAGGCAAAGACCAACCGTGTTCCGTCGAAGGAAAACATCGGAAAGGCATCAAACGTGTCGGACCAGGTAATGCGCACAAGTCCGTCGCCGTCAACCCCGATCATGTACAGGCTAAAGATCGGCCTTCCGCCCGGTGGACTGTCGTGGTTGGATGCGAAAATGATCTTTTCACCACTCGGATGAAAGAACGGCGCCCAGTTTGCGCCGGGCAAATCGGTTACCTGGCGCACGGAAGATCCGTCGACATCTGCCGTGTAGAGATTCAGCGCACCGGGCTGCACGAGGCCGCTTTCCAACAGGCGGCGGTACTCTCCGGCCGCCTCCCCATGCGGGCGGCTTGCTCGCCAAACGATCCGCTTCGAGTCCGGCGAAAAAAATGCCCCTCCGTCGTAGCCAAGCTCATCAGTAAGCTGCAGCACGTCGCCGGTAGAAACGTCGAAGCGCCACAAATCCAGGTCGCCGGACCGCGTGGACGTAAAGACGACGTATCGGCCATCAGGTGACACTGTCGCCTCCGCATCGTAGCCGGGGCCTCCTATGAGAATTTTCGGGTCAGTGCCGTCCGGCTTCGCTCCAAAGATGTCGTATGAGTCATGTATCGGCCAGGCATAAATGCCCGGCTGCATAGCCGGAGACTCTGGACATTCTGGGTGCTCGCCGTGCGTTGAGGCGTACAAGACACGCCCATCGGGCATAAAATAGCCACACGTCGTACGCCCTTTCCCGGTTGATACCAGGCGGTAATCCAAGGCAGCGGCATCCGGATCCATGACGAAGATCTGGTCACAACCCTGGTCGTTTATGGCCGACCAATCACTCTGGAAGACGAGTAATTCGTCGTCAAAACTCCAGTACGCTTCGGCGTTGTTGCCGCCGAAGGTCAGCTGACGGATATTCCTCAGGTTCACTTCGCCAGCAAAACGGAGCGAATCCGCACCAGGATCGTACTCAGCTGATCCAGGCGTACATCCTGCCACAAGAGCCGTGAGGCCGGCGAGTATGACAAGTTTGTGCATGGTGGCACGTGGTAGGTGCGCATGAGAGATGGACCTTAACTCGCGCAAGCGAACGATTATCATGTCATACGACGTCACGGACTTCACGACGGAAGTTCTCGATAAAAGCCGCGAGGTGCCGGTTCTGGTTGATTTTTGGGCTCCGTGGTGCGGTCCCTGCCGCGTTTTAGGTCCCGTGCTGGAACGCCTTGCTGCAAAAAGTGCCGGCAGATGGACATTGGCAAAGATCAACACGGACCTCAATCCGGACGTTTCTGCCCAATGGGGCATCCGAGGCATTCCGGCCGTTAAGCTCTTCGTCAACGGCAAGGTTACCGAAGAATTCACCGGTGCACTCCCCGAGCCTGCCGTGCGTCGCTGGCTGGAAGCAGCACTTCCGGACGACACGAAACGGTCGCTTGCCGAGGCCGAGGAATTCCTTGATGCTGGCGACCATGTACGCGCGGAGCGGCTGTTGGGCAAATTGCTCAAAAGCAATCCAACTCATGCACGCGCCCTAATCCGGATGGCACAGGCGGTTGCGCCGCACGACATCGACCGGGCTGTAGCACTGCTCCCAGACGGCGAACCGGAACCGGATCTCATTCCGATGGTGGAGGCAATCCGCATGCTTGCCCGCGGAGCTGACAGTAGCGCTCTGCCCGATTCTCTCGCCAAGTCACCCTTTCTCGACGCCGTCTCAGCTATTGCGGGCGGAAACCCAGACCAGGCCTGCGTATCGCTCATCGAAGCGCTACAAGCAGACAGATGGTTCGGCGATGATGCCCCGAGAAAGACTGGCGTCGCTCTCTTTACGGTACTAGGCCCTCAACACGCCGTTACGCGGCGGTACCGTCGCACATTCGACATGTGGTTGTACTGACGATGCCAAGTAGGCTTCCCGCTGACCGATATTCGTTTGTACTCCCTTTTGGTTAAGCGGCAGGTAGGTGTGCCTGGTTTCCTATTCTCCGGGCCTAAGACGCACACGTGCCGTTACACGTCCGTCACCTTCGGAAAACGTCACACGCAGATCATCACCTGTGCTGGTCGCAGCGATAGCCCCTTCCGCCACCTGGACCTGGACGGCAGTTCCAAAGGTCCTCATATCGTATTCATACCCCGCGGTCCCCTCAATCGTCAGCAGCCATCCGTCCCCGGTCGTTTCCAGGTCAATGATGCGCAGTCCCGTACTGCGCTGCCCTGGCTCCAGGTCGATCCGGGGTGGGGCGACCGCAAGTCCACCCTCCCAGGTGATCACGATCTCGGCCAGTTGGCCTTCCGTAATTCGGATTGCGATTGGTGAAGGTCCTGCACCCTCAGCTGCTCGGCGCGATGCTCTCCGCACTGGCTCCGCAGTGCCGCCCAATTCGATGTCGACCTCGACGGCTGCCGCCCCTATGGGCGTGTTCGGTAGTATCTCCAACTCCAGCGGCGGCCCCTCACTCCGTATCAGCAAGCGCTGCTCCCCACGCTCTGTTTCCCACACCTGCCGAACCTCCATATTGAGCGTTGTCGCGCCCACCTTAAGCCGCGTCACCGTCGCCGCCGGCCAGTCCGGTGGAAGCTGTGGCGCCAGGCGCGCCCGTCCTTCCACTGCGTCAGGCTCCCACCCAAAGACGCCCCTGAGCAGTGGCGTCACCAGCATCGAGCTGGCGAAGAACTGGTGAGGAACGGTTTGGTCAAGTGGCTGATAGAACATCCCCGAAAAGAGCTCGCCGTGGCGGCCCAGGCTCCAGTCGAAGGTCATCTGCTTGACTGCGTCCATCAGGTGGAATCCTGCCCACGGACGCCGGTAGCGATACTGCGCCCAGGAAGCATAGCCGGTCACGAAAGGCCATACAGTACCCATATTGTACTGGAGCGGGTGGTAGAGCTCACTCTCTGTTGAGAGCATGTGAGCACCCCAGTCCGACGACACCCGGTCCCCCGCGATCTTTGCCAGCGTGCTACGGGCCCGGTCGCTTTGCAGCAAGCCGAAGGCTGCAGCTGCAGCGGGCCACACCGTAAGGTTGTCGTTTGTTCGCCCATCGCGGAGGATGCCGAATGCGTGATGACTGTCTTCAGAACGCCAATAGGCGTTGTTGAGTGTCTCCTCCGCCACCGGGATAAGTCGGGAGGCCTCTTCGGCGAGCTCTCTGTCCTTCATCCGCTCCGCCATTGGCAACGTCCCGTTGAGTGCCGCCACCCAAACCCCGGCCAGGTAGATGCCCTGGTGCAGCGCCGCGCCCAGGCCGCCGACCTCGACGGCGCCCATTCCACCTACCGTGTTCTCGATAATGCCGTCACCGTCAGTCTCAGCGGTCAAACACCACGCCCACGCCCGCCTGTATGCTGGCCACAACTCGCGTAGAAGGTCGTCGTCACCACTGGCACGCCAATACTGGTAGAGCGCATACATCCAGTAGGGAGTTGTGTCGGCGTGATAGTAGGCGTAGGGGTAGGAACCGAACCAGTCGATGCGTGCAGCGGCCTGGGAAATCTCGTGGGTGATCTTGCCGTCTGCGCGCTGGTAGCGGGCCAGGAATGCAAGCTCTTCGGCAACCAACTCCCACTGGCCCAGCGCGTCCATAGCGAAGGTGTTCATCATCGCGTCGCCGCCAAAAAACCAGCCGAAGCCGGGGCGAGTGCCGTTACGTGACAGCCCCCACCCCGCTACGAAGCCGCACCCCAGATCAGGGTTGCAGACGCGCTGCTCTTCGAGGTTTATCTTGGCCCATTCGAGGGCTAGGTCGAGCGATGGGTCAGGCGTTTTGACCGAAGCGGTGGATGCCAATGCTAAGTCGGCCCAGACGCGGTTTTCCGTATAGAGCAGCTCCGCGTTCTTTATCAGGCGTGCGTAATGGGCGAAGACCGTATCGCGAGGGACACTCCCGCCCGCCACCGCGATGGGGATAAACTCACGGCGTGCACGCTCCGGGTCGACTGGGATGACCATGGAACGCGGCGCCTCGCCAAGTTGGTGCGCCGGGTGCTGGACTGAATTCGTAGCCCACGGCGAGCCCACCACGGCGTTGTGCTCTTGCAGGCTTTCGGAAAGGACAAAGGCGCGCCTCCCTCCATCCCAGTAGGCGTACTGTCCGCCAAACGACGCTGGCCACATGTAATTGAGAACCGGATGAAACTCGGCGACGATCTCCAGGCTGTCCGGGGTGTCAACCTCCAGTAGAATGAGGATCCCGGAGTAGGCCGTGTCCCTGGGCGCAAGGATATGCTGCCGCACTTGAAAGGACTCGTGGCTATACGATATGGTAGTCAGTTCAGGACGTACATGCACGCTGCGCGCGACGCGGTCGCCAGGGATGGGGTCGCCGTATCCGGTTGTCGAGAAGCCGAGTTGGAAATGGTTTCCAACCTTGAGGGGGTGAACCCACAGCTCAGCCTGGCCGGTCTCGAGGCCCAGCCAAGCGGCGCGGGGGCCGGTTACGCCAAGGTATTCGCCCGGACGCACCGGGCCGGTCAGCTCGATCGGTGAGGGGGCTATAGCGAAGCGTGAGACAGATAGCGCGGTGAGGTCGCCGGATGGAGCGTCTGGAATGCGCTGTGCGTGGGCGGGGCTATAAGCGGCGGTGAGACATACGACGGTGGCCGCAAGGAAGCAAGAGTAGGAGATTTGGCAGCGGATCATCCGGAACGTCCTCGTTGGGGTCAGGGGATTGGTGGTGTGCTACTCGAAAATAGGGCAGGGACGACGAAAGCTCAGTACGTCGCCACATACCTTGACCGCCAAAGCGGCTTTTCTTCGATAGGCTAAAGCGTCCTACGTGTGCACAATCGCGCCGCCACAGCCGCTACCCGCACCTGCCGTGCATCCATAACAGTGACGATCGGTTCGAATCACGTGTCCAAGCCACGCATCAAGATCGAAGTTATCCACGTGTGCACGGCGGCCTCCCAAGTCCATCGTCATTTCCAACTGCTGATTGAAATCGCAGTCGTACAGATAGCCGTCCCACGAAACTGACAGCGTGTTCCGGCACATGAGCCCCGCAATTGTGCTAGGATTGAACGCATTCACCAGTTTCTGCAGATAGGATTCCACGCGCCCGTTGTCAAGGAGCCACTCGAGATAGCGGGACATTGGAAGATTGTTGAGGGCCAACAACCGGTCGAACCGGATGCCCCAGTTCCGCAGCAGCGCCCTTTTCCACTCCCTCTCTAGCGACGCCTGACGCCCGGCCAGATAGGCACCGACAGGATTGGCTACCAGTGTGAGCGTCCGGTTAGGATCCCCGAAACCATAGCCCACCTCGTTGAGCCGACGCAGCGCCCGGATAGACCTATCGTACGCTCCTCTGCCCCGCTGGCTATCGGTGCCCCGCCTGCGGTAATGCGGCAACGAGCAGACGATTTCGACTCCCCGTTCGGCAAACCACTCCGGGAGATGTTTGCATGGCCCGGTCAAGAGTACGGTCAGGTTGCAGCGGTCCAGAACGCGCTTTCCACGCTCTACGCAGGCGTCGATCAGATACTCGAAATGCGGATTTAGTTCGGGAGCCCCTCCCGTCAGATCAACGACCGACGCGCCTGAGCGGTCGATGGCACGCAGGCAGGCGTCCACCGTGGGCCGATCCATGTTCTCGTCAGTTCTGTCAGGCCCCGAATCCACATGGCAATGCCGGCAGGTCATGTTGCACAGCTTGCCGAGATTGATCTGGAACACGTCCAGTTTGTGCGGCTGCAAGACAGGGTATCCGCTCGCTTCGAGATCTCGATCGAACGTGCCGCTTCCGGTGGGGCCGCCGGACACGCTGGCGCCGTTGAGGACCCTCAGCTGCGTCAAGGGGCTCGCGAGCGGGGCTCGCCGCACGTGAAGGCTCGTGGTCGCCCTGATGTCATGCGGAGCGCCGTCACCCCCCGGCAATTGGTCCAGCTCGATCAGTTCCATGCTGCTCATGACCGCAGGTCGGGTTGGTTTACGAGCAGACAATCTACATCGCCAGTTTCTTGACGTGATCCAACATCTGCACGCCGTGAACGAGCGAGGCGCCGCCACGGATGGCGGTCGCGACGTGGACAGCCTCTGTCATTTCTTCGAGATCTGACCCGGATTCCAGACATGCCGTCGAGTATGCTTCGATACAATACGGACACTGCACGGTATGCGCGACAGCAAGAGCAACAAGCGCCTTTTCGCGCGCACTCAGGGCTCCGTCTTCGAACACGCTGTCGTAATACGCAAAAAACGCCTTCGCTAGCTTCGGGTTGCCCTCAGCAATTTCGCGGAAGCGCGGCAGGTGCTCCTCACGGTAGTAGTTACCCATTCGTCATGCCGTTCGTTGGATGTCCGTTTAACCTGACCGTTGGGGCGTGTTCCGTCGTCAAAGAGCCGGAGATTCAAGACTTCCATCCCGTAACCGTGACGCTCAGTATCGCTCCGTCGAAGTCGAAGGCGCCGTTCGTCACTTCTCTCGGAACATCTATCTGGCGCTCGGCAGCAATCTGTACGTCGCGGAAGCCGGCGGTGGCAAGCGCTTTAAGGTAGGCCGTCCGCTCCATCGCTCCTTCGATGCAACCAACGTAGTGTTCCATTGAGCGCAACACGTCGGCGGGTAGCGTCCCTTCACATACGACGTCCGATACGCAGAAATGCCCACCCGATACGAGCACACGATACATCTCGCTAAACGCCTTCTGTTTGTCTTTTACCAGATTGAGTACGCAGTTGGACAAAATGACATCTACCGAGGCGTCTGGTAATGGGATTTCTACAATGTCCCCCTCGTGGAATTCCACGTTGTCATAACCCAACGAAGAAGCGTTCGCGCGGGCCCGCTCAATCATCTCCCGC
>JAAXGO010000355.1 GCA_012267425.1 Rhodothermales bacterium | reverse complement strand
ACGTCTGCCGCCTTGGTGTAGATGCCGCCGCCCACCCTGGCAAACAGCGCTATCGAAGATGCGCCCATGCCGAATCCGGCGACGATCTGGATGTCCTTGAATATCCAGTACAGGATCGCAACGCCAAGCAGTCCGATGCCGACGACGGTCAGGCCCATGACCGCGCCACTGTTGAAGGCCAGGCGAAGGGCGGGGTTGAGTCCCGTCTGGGCCTTGACCGTCGTGCGCGTGTTGGCGCGCACTGCTATGCTCATGCCGATGTAACCTGCCAGCGCGGAGCCGACCGCGCCGATCAGGTAGGCGATGGCAGTCGACGGTACGCCGTCCGAGCTTTCGCCGACCTTGCCCAGAATGTCGTAGTCGATGAACAGGGCAAGAATGACGACGACAACTATGACGAACACGGCCAGAACGCCGTATTCGCGTTTGAGGAAGGCGGCCGCGCCCTGCCGGATCGCGTTGCCGATGAAGCGCACCCGCTCGTTGCCCTCGTCCTGCCGCAGGATGCTTGCGGTCAGGTACACGGCGAACAGGAGGCCGATGATGGCCGCGCCGATTGCTACGAAGATGATTTCCTGCATCATGTCCCCCATGAAAAAGCCTCCCCTGTGACGGGAAGACTTCGTGTGCTTTGCCTACGTTTGGAAGCGCCGTAAAAGTACCATAGCCGCGAACGGCGTTCAAGGTATGTGTGCCGGTGAGCCTATCTCACGGGGCGCGAGTACCACCCGCTCCAGAACGCCTTGCGACGGCGGAAGAGCGCGATGAAGAGGGGGTTGGTCCAGACCAGAATCTTCCACAGCGGCCACTTGTCGAAGCGACGGGAGGAGGCTTGTACTCGTGGAGCCTGGATGAATCGCGTGGAGCGACCCGTCCTCCTGGCCAGCTTCTTGAGCGCCCAGAAGAAGTCGGCGTCTTCGCCGATCCATGCCTTTTCGTCGTAGCCGCCCATCTCATCGAAGACGGACTTGCGGCAGAACTGCGTCGCGCCCTGAGCCATCCCCGTGAGGCGTGCGAGGATCCGCCAAGCGCGCAAGTAGAATCTGATGAAACCTCGTTTCGGACGGTACTCGACGTCCACGGCGCCACCTACGCAGGCGGGGGCGCTCATGGCAGTGTGAATCTCCGCGAGGAGCGCTGTCGGTAGTTGAACGTCCGCGTCGACGAAGACGAGCACGTCCCCATTGGCATTGCCGGCTCCGGCGTTTCGGGCGCGGGCGATGCCCTGTACCGGCTCGGGGACTACCGTCGCACCCTTGCTCCGGGCGACGGCGGCTGTGGCATCCTCACTGTTGTTGTCGACGACGATGATGTCGATCTCGGCCTCCGAGTGAGTGCGCAGATGGGCTGCGGAGGTTTGGATGGAGTCCAGTGTCGAGGGGAGGTAAGCCTCTTCGTTGAAGGCGGGGATGATGATGGTGAGCTTCAAGGGAAGTGGGCGCAGTTGTTGGATGGCGAAGGAGATTTTTAGCTAATGGCCTACCACGAATCGTTACTCGGACAGGTTGCCAGCAGCTTGCACCATCTCTCTAGGTCGCACTCGTTCCTCGATATCCTTGCCTGATTCGATCTGGGCGGTACGCAGTTCGAAGGTCTTTTGTAAGTTGAGCCAGAACTGCGGTGTAGTGCCAAAATAACGGGACAAACGCAGGGCCGTATCGGCAGTTATCCCACGCTGTCCCTTCAGTATCGCAGTGATACGGTTGGTTGGCACGCCCAATTCGGCGGCCAACGCATTGGCCGACATGCCAAGCTCCTGAAGCTCGTCGTTCAAAATCTCACCGGGATGGACCGGTCGCATGCCGCTGCTGACGCTCATTTCACACTCCTCCATCAGTTGTAATCTACAATCTCCACATCGTACGGCCCGTCGTCTCCCCAACGAAAGCAGATACGCCACTGTCGATTGATGCGTACGCTGTACTCACTGGCCCGATTACCAGACAACGATTTCAGCCTATTGCTAGGCAGGCCTGCCAGATCTTGCAGTGACTCGGCGTTGTCCAAGACCGTCAATCGACGAGTTGCTTGATCGGCAAACCCTTGAAAGGCGCGAACCGACTGACCGCTGAAGAACCGTTCCGTTCTACGATCCTTGAAGCTACGTATCATTATAATGCATTACGTAAGTCGTACAAAAGATGATTGATTCTGCTGAAGTTTCCTAGTGGTTCAACACCCTAGCATT
>JAAXGO010000354.1 GCA_012267425.1 Rhodothermales bacterium | reverse complement strand
TGATCTATGCCTATGCCACAGGAGTCTTCTCTCCCGCAAAATCGACCGAAGTATCGGAAACAGCATCGCCTTGTGCTCGCACGCACTTTCATCCCGTCGATAAAAAGCGGGCCGAAGCTTATCATCCTACAGGGCACGCGCACGACGTGCACAAACAGTTCCCGAAGTCCCCGGATGATGTTTCCGGAAAGCACAGATCGTATGATGGCTGGGATGATTGTTGGTGGTCAGTACACGAAAGGCGATGCAGCGGAAATGATAAATTCATCTTTTCCTCCTCCTTGATGGGTGTGCTTTGGTGAGAGTGTCTCGGCCACCATATTTTGCGCGATCCTGTGTTTTTCGCATCTTCCCGACGGCGCGATTCTCCGTGCCGACTTCACCTGTATGGCGGATACAGATTTGGTTACGGTGGCGAGAACACAAAGGCAAGGATCAAATACTCGTTGTACACACAGTCACCAGGGGTGAAGACAGTTATTCCGAGGCTTCGGATAAGTGTGATTGGGCTGGTGAGATGATTGTGGTGACAACCGCGGTTCCGCGGGCTGGATGGGCGCAGGTGGAAGGATCACAAACGCCGGTGGGTCAAGTGTCTTCAGATAGCTTGCGTGTGTTGCTCTTAGCCGCGGAGCGGTGTGACGCATCGGCCCAGTTCGATCTCGGGATCATGTACGTCACCGGCGAGGGCGTCCCGGAGAATGACGTCGAGGCCGTTCGGTGGTATCGAGCCGCCGCGGAGCAGGGCCTCGCAGACGCCCAGCACAATCTCGGGCGCATGTACTTCCACGGCGAGGGCGTTCCGCAGGACTACGTTTTCGCGTACACTTGGTTGAACTTGGCGGCTGCTCAAGGTGCCGAAGGCGCACGAGAGGTTAAGGAAAAACTATCTCTACTGATGACCAACGAGCAAGTGGCGCAGGCCCAAAAGCTCAGCATCGAGCTTCTGAGGAAAAACTAGGAAATTATGTATTTAAATGAAATCTGTCATACCCTATGTGCGGGTGGGGGCCTTGCACTCAACCTGCTTCCCACTCTTCAGAAACTGTCGCGCTGCTTCCAGCACCGTTAGCCCGCCGTAGCGCGGGTTCGCACACGGCATGTTGTTGATACGGTCAATCTCGGCCTTCTTCTGTTTCATTGTTCACGGTGTGAATTCGAAGATGTGCAGCTCGCGGAGGCGCTCTTCTAGTCGCGCACGCTCCCGGTCCGATAGCGTGCGTAGCGGCGGCCTGACCGGTCCGCAGTCGACGCCGCGGACGGCCATGCACACCTTGCCCGCTGCCACGGGGTCGACGGCGCTGATGGCCTCCGAGAGGCCGACCGCCAGGGCGGCAAGAGTGCGTGCGCGGTTGAGATCACCCGAGTTGAACGCATCGATCATGTTTCGGTACAGTGGCGCGGCGTAGCAGTACGTGCTTCCGATGGCCCGCGTGCCGCCCAGCGCCAGTGCGCCGATGAGCATTTCATCTACTCCGTACAAGATGTCGAAAGCACGGCCGTCTAAATCGAGGCACGACTTGTATTCAGCAAGATTCCGGTCGGAAAACTTGACGCCGTTAAGCGTCGGAATTGCCCGTCGTCCACACCTGAGGAACTCCACCATCGGCACGCTGACGCCGGTAAGCGGAGGAATGTGGTAGTAATAGAAGGGAAGGTTGCCTGCAGCCTCCGCAACCGGGCGACAACACTCGACAAGCGATGCCACGCTCTGCGGTCTAAAATAGGATGGCGGGTGCATAGCGACCGCGTCGGCATGCACCGCTCTCGCGTGGTCGGCAAGTGCCTGGGCCTCACGCAGACTGTCGTGCCCCACGTTGACGATGACTGTAAATCCAGCGGCCCGGGCTTCGAGCCACGCCTCTGCGACGGCTTTCCGCTCTGCTGTCGACAGAGACGGTCCTTCGCCAGTAGTACCGCAGATGAAAACACCCGCAACTTTGTCGTTGGCAAACAGCTTCGCCTGTTGCCGGATGACGGACAGATGGATGTCTCCGTCAGGGTGCATAGGCGTGTGCGGTGCGGCAAAAAGAGTGGCAGGACGGTTGGTCATGGTCCATGAAGGCAGGTTTGCGTCTCATTGTTGAATGTCGGTAGTCTTCTGTGCGACCTACTGCACACCAGACCTTCGTTTGCTAAGCGGCTCCGGCGGTATTCGTAAGTTACCTCGGATTCACAACCGCCCCAAGCTAAATGGTCGCACGGGATCCATATCGGGTGTCGCACGACACCGTATTGGCTGCGCCCGCCTCCTTCAGGGAGCGGCTCAGATTCCTCGGCCCAGGCTTCATCCTGTCGGCGTCTATCGTCGGCTCGGGCGAGCTGATCGCTACCACACGACTCGGAGCGGAAGCCGGATGGGTCACCTTCTGGGTGATCCTGGTCAGCTGCCTTGTCAAGGTTGTCGTTCAGTTGGAATTCGGCAAACATGCCATCTGGTCGGGTGAAACCACAATGCAGGCGCTCAACAGACTCCCGGGGCCGCGCCTCGGAAACGCCAACTGGTCGATCTGGACCTGGCTCACGTTGATGGCTGTCAAGCTTCTGCAGCTGGGAGGCATCGTGGGCGGCTGCGCGCTCGTACTCAGGATTGTCTTCCCTGGAGTGCCGGTAGCCGTGTGGTGCCTAGTAACGGCAATCGCTGTTTCGCTCATTATCTACCGGGGCAGCTACGAGCCCATCGAACGCATTTCGATAGTGCTGATCGCTCTTTTTACTCTGCTTACGATCGTTTCCGTCCTGGCTGTTCAATTCACGCCGTTTAGCATCTCGTCGGGTGAACTCCTGAGCGGACTGACATTCAGTCTTCCACCTGAAGCCGTCCTCGGTGCCATTGGAGCATTTGGCATCACTGGCGTTGGAGGAGACGAAATAATGGCCTACAACTACTGGCTCATAGAAAAAGGCTATGCCGCGCGGTCAGGCCCCATGGAGCGCACCAACTCGTGGGAAAAGCGCGCTAAGGGGTGGATTCGGGTGATGACCTTAGACGCACTCTTATCAATGGTCGTTTATACGGCGATGACAGCGGCTTTTTATCTGTTGGGTGCCGCTATTCTGCACAGGCAGGCACTCCTGCCCCAAGGTATGGAGCTTGTAGAGACACTGTCGACGCTCTATACGGCAAGCCTCGGGCTGTGGGCAGGGACGCTGTTCCTCGTCGGCGCATTCGTCGTCCTGTTTTCGACGCTCTTCGGAGCGCTTGCGATGTGGACGAGGCTCTTCAGCGACGCCTTCGGACAGATCGGCTGGCTCGACTTTTGGAATCTGAAGCACCGTCGCCGGTCGATCGCCATACTCGCATGGGGATTTCCGATGATTTGGGTCGTGTTGTTTCTCATGCTCAAGGTTCCGGCACTTATGGTAGTCATCGGCGGTGTGGCAGGGACCATCATCCTGCTTATCGTGGTCATGGCAGTCATTCATTTTCGGTATCGCCGCCTGCCCCGGGTTCTTACGCCGGGGCGCACGTACGATGCGGCGCTCTGGACAAGCATCGTGGCGATACTGATGGTGGCGCTCTACGGGCTGTACCAAGCGCTCGCATAGCACAGCAGCAGCGCGTACATGCCCGGCGCCTAGTTCACCAAGGGTGCGTCCGTCTTGAGCTGGATGTGTGGGAAGGGGATTTCGATGTCCGCTTCGCGGAGGCCTTCGCGAATGCGCTCGGTGTACTCGGAGCGGAGCCGTTCTTCCAGCGACGAGTCCCGAACCCAGAGCCACAGCTCCATGTCGATACTGGAATCGTTGAGTGACCTGACCACGACGTTCGGCGGATGCTTCGCATCCAGACGAGTGTCGCCCTGCGTAAGGGAGAGCACGACATGACGTGCCTCTTGCGGATACTCCCGATAAGCTATCCCGAATGGAATTTCTACGCGCAATAGGCCGGCCATCGAATGGTTGATCAGACGCTGGCTCACCATGTTCGTATTCGGGACGATCATGACCTTGTTGTTCTGCGTGCGGATCCGTGTGGAGCGAAGCGTAATTGCCGTAACCGTTCCGTAGATATCCTGCACGTAGACCTGATCGCCAATTCGAAACGGCCCATCGAGCAGAATAGTCATGCCGGCCAAGACGTTTTCAAGCGTGTCGCGCGCCGCGAACCCGACAGCGATACCGGCTATGCCGAGACCGGCAACAAGCGTTGCAATGCTGAAACCGAGTTGCCCGAGGACCAGCACACCAATGAAAAGAATCGAACCCGCCCGGAATCCCTGTAGTGCAAGACTTCGAAGGGCCGCCTGTACGTGCTTGCTGCGCGTGAGGCCCTTCCGAAGTGCTGTGAAGAGGAGCCGATACAGGCCCCAAAACAACAGCAATGTGATGATCGCGACCACGAGTCGTGGGAGGAACGTTGCAAGCCCGCGGACGAGGGCATCCGTCGTATGGTCGAGAAAGAGGTCGAATTCGCCGGTCAGAAGGCGGTCACGGGCAGCGGCCAGGTCTTGATTCAGTAATTCGATAGAGCTTGTAGTATCAGCCGCGGCCGAGTCCGGTACCTGTGTTATCTGCATCAGCCTGATATGAGTCGCTTTGCTGCCTTGAGCGTATTAGAAAGCAGCATCGCTATGGTCATGGGCCCCACGCCGCCGGGGACAGGAGTGATCCAGTCAGCTTTCTCGCGCACAGCTTTGAAATCCACGTCACCGACCAGGCGGTAACCACGGTCCCGCGTAGGGTCATCAATACGGTTTATTCCCACGTCGATCACAGCGGCGCCGGTCTTCACCATGGTCGCTGTCACGAAGTGTGCCCTCCCAATGGCGGCAATGAGAATGTCTGCCTCATGGCAAATCGCTGCCAAATCACGTGTGCGGCTGTGGCAGACAGTGACAGTGGCGTCGGTTCCTTTTCTCATGAGAAGGCCGCTTAAGGGCTTTCCGACCAGGTTTGAACGGCCGATGATAACTGCCCGCCGCATTCTGGTCTCAATGTTCGAGCGGCGAAGCATCTCTAGAATGCCTGCCGGCGTGCACGGCAGAAATCCATCTCGTCCGGTCCAAAGCCGTCCGGTATTTATCACGTGCAGACCGTCGACGTCCTTGTCAGGGCTGAGCCGTTCGATGACGCGCGAGGCATCGAGGTGCGGCGGCAAGGGCAGCTGCACCAAAATACCGTCAATCGAGGAATCCTCGTTGAGGCGCGCAACAAGATCCAACAAGTCGGCTTCGGACAAGTCGCGATCGAACTTAAACGTTTCGCCCTCTATGCCGGCTGCCGCGCTCGCGCGCATTTTACCTCGAACGTAGGAGGCGGACGCCGGATCGTTGCCCACGAGCACAACCGCAAGGTTGGGCGCGCGGTGACCCTGTGCGACGAGCTCGTCCACACCGGCGCGAACTTCCGCGCGGACTGCAGCAGCAATCGCCTTGCCATCAAGAAGTCGTCCTGCTGCCATGATTTGCCCGTCAACTTGGCATTTTGCAATGTACGTACGGTACAATCGGGCACAAAATGAGGTGTCCTAAAAGTCACGAAACTTGCACCATAATACGTGTACCGCTCGTAGAATGTAGCAGCAAACCCCAAGAGGCCATGAGAGGCAAAGCGGCGGCGTTCCTGCTTTTTGCGTGCTCGCTTGCATCTCTGGCCAATGCGCAGACGGCGACGGTGCGAGGTTTCGTGACGGACTCTGCCACGGGCGCGGCGCTTCAGAACGTCAACGTCGCACTTTTCGGCGAAGATGACTCCCTTTACGGAAGCGCCACCAACGCTGACGGCCTCTATGTCGTGGCGGGACTTGCCCCAGGTTTTTACGAACTACGTGTAACCCTCATCGGATACACTACGGTGCGCGACACGCTCCGCTTGGCGGCGCGCGACATTGTGACGCGCGACGTGGTGCTCGCCGAAGCGGAAGAGTTGCTCCGCGAAGTTGTCGTAGAGGGCGATAGGGACGTTCGCATGACGGATCTGGAAGCAGGCCTCGAAACCATCAGTCCACAGGACATCGAGCACCTGCCCGGCCCGGAAATCTCAGGCGACCTTGCGCTGTATCTGAGCGCGCTTCCAGGCGTCGTCGTAGTCGGTGACCAGGGCGGGCAGTTCTACGTACGGGGCGGTGAACCGACGCAGAACCTGGTGCTTCTCGACGGAATGCTCATCTACCAGCCCTTTCACATCCTGAGCTATTATTCCGCGTTTCCGTCGGAGGTGCTTAGTACGGTGGATCTCTATGCCGGCGGGTTCGGTGCACGCTTCGGAGGACGGATTTCGTCGGTGATCGACGTGTGGTCACGAAACGGCAACACAAGACAATTTGCCGGCTCTGCATGGGCGTCTCCTTTTGTGGCTGGTGCGGTTTTGGAAGGTCCGATAGAAAAGAGCGGACGGTTTTCCTTTCTAGGCTCGGTGCGGCAGAGCGTGCTGGAACATGTCGCGTCCCGCTACATCGACCACCCGCTGCCGCTGGATTTCAACGACGTCTTCGCCAAGATACACGGTAAGGCCAACCGCAACGGAAGAGTGTCGGTTACCATGCTGCGCACGGAAGACCGCGGCGTGGTTGGACGAGCGCCGGATTCGCTTCGTAACGACGAAGTTCGGTGGACCAATTGGGCGCTGGGAGGGAGGTACCTGTTCCTGCCCGGGAGTCTCCCCGTCCTCGCCGAATTCATGGTCTCGTACTCCGAGCACACCAACGAACGGGGTCCTGCAGAGCGGCCTCTGCGATCGTCTACGACGGGCCGTATCAACTTCGAATCGAACATTACGCACTACGGTTCGCTGTTCACTGTGAAGTGGGGCTTGTTCGCAAGAACGCTCGCGCTCGAAAGCGAGCTCAGTGGGCTGTATCAGGACCTCAGACTCGATCGCGAATGGGTTACCGAAGCAGGCCTGTACGTCGCGCCGGAGTTTCGTTTTGCAAACCGGAAGGTGGTCACGCCAAGTATTCGGGTGCACAATTTTCCGAGCAAAAGGCAGCTCTATCTGGAACCACGCATCCGCGCTATGTGGGACATCGCAGGCAACCGGCTAAGCGGAGCGGTGGGCCTCTTTCACCAGGAAATCGTGGGTATCTCCGACCGGCGGGATGCTGCAAGTACTTTCACCGCCTGGACCGCCGTTCCAATGGGCGGTGTTCCACGTGCGGTGCATGCCATTGCAGGCTGGGGGCGGGAGGTTCACGCGGGAGTTGACGTGGCCGTTGAAACGTACTGGAAACGCCTCAGCAACCTCTTCATTGCCGAATGGACCGCACTTCCTCGCCTCACTACGCGCCTGCAGCAGGCAGATGGGCGCGTTTTTGGACTCGACGTTCGCGTGGAAATGCGTCGGGCAGGCTTCTATGGATACATCAACTATGGGCTCTCGTCGGTCGAATACCAGGCGATGCAGTCGTCTCTCAGGCTTTGGTTTGGAAGCGATACGTACCGTTTTCGCCCGGCCCATGACCGTCGGCATCAGTTAAACGTCTTAGCCACCACATCGCTTGGTGGCATTGATGTGAGTGCACGTTGGCAATTCGGATCGGGACTGCCATTCAACCGGGCGCTCGGATTCGACGGTTTCTTGCTCATGGACGGTACCGTGGATGTATTTCACACGCCGGGAGACCGCCGTGTCATCTACGAGCGTCCCTACAACGGAATCCTGCCCACGTATCACCGTCTGGATCTGGCTGCCGAGCGAACTTTCGAAACAGCTGCGGGCCGCATCACTGTGCAGGCCAGCGTCATCAACGCGTACGACCGGGCAAATATATTTTTTCTGGACGTCTTCACGCTGCAGCGGGCCGACCAGCTGCCGTTCATACCCTTTGTTGGCATCAAGGTCGACGTAAACTGATGCGCGGTCAATTAAGCGTAGTGCTGTGTTTTGCGTTCGTTCTTCTCGGATGTGAGGAGGACGTGACGGCGGTCTTGGGTACCCATAGCGCGTACTCCATGTATGGGTTCTTCAATGCACGATCCGACACGCAGGCTGTGAGGATCTACGCTGTTGAGCAGCGCCTGGATCTGGTGCGTCCGGAGAAACTGGGCGCGCGAGTAACGTCGCTGGACAGACAATCGGGAGCTCAGCACGTGTGGCAGGACAGCATTGTCCAATTTGCGAATAGCCGGTACGGGCACGTTTTCTGGGCGGCATTTCGTGCGGACTACGGGCACCGATACACCTTGGAGGCCGTGCGCTCCGATGATGTTACATCACTTGTGGAAGTCACTGTACCGCCTTTGTCCGTGCCCGAACTCGTGAGTCCGACCGTCAGTCGTGGCTACGTGGTGCTCCCAGTCCACTGGCCGGGGGCACCTCGGCTCAACGGCATCCACGTCGTGTACTACACGAACAAGGGCAACTTCACCATCAACTACCCGCTGGATCAGCGGCGTGAGAACGGCGGGGTCTCGGTTGAGGTTCACGCAAGTAGGGATGCCCGCGACGTCTTTTCCAACGTCATTCGTTTGGGTGGGCGCGCGGCGGAGGTCCGACTGAAGGCTTTGGAGCTTTTCGTTCTTGTCTCGAACGAAGAATGGGAGCCACCGACCGGCACGTACGACACGGAAATTCTCATAGAGCCGGGAGTTTTCTCGAATGTAGAAAACGGTTTCGGCTTCGTCGGTGCCGGATATATGGCGTCATTCTACTACGAGCCGCCCGACAGCATAAAGATCGCCGCTGGGTACCTCGTTGATTAGGTCCGCTTGAGCACGACGAGCGTTACGTCGTCGTTCAGCGGTCGATTTCCGGCCCACTTCGTGCCTGCAGCACGCAGGTGCGCGATGGTGTCCTCGGCGCTTCTGTCGGCGGATTCCTTAAAGAGGGCACACACGCGCTCCGCTTCCATCATCTTGCCTTCCGGTGACCGGAGCTCCTCGAAGCCGTCGCTCATCAGAAGTGCCGCGTCGCCCGGTTCGAAATCGATTGTTCGCCGCCGGTATGGAAAATCTGGAAAGCTGCCCAGTGGCATCCCTCTGAGCACGAGATTCTGTACGTGACGCGACGCCGCGCGGTACACGAGAATTGGAGGCATACCTGCGACGACCAGCTGCAGCTTCGACTCGTAGTACCGGCAAATGGTTAAGTGCATGTACAGTCCGCGCAGGTTGAGGCTCTTCAGTATGTGCGTGAGCTGTCTGACGAGTGCGAGAAGGTCCTGCTCGTGGCCCATAGCCTTGAACAAAGTCTTGGTGGCTGTCACCATCATTCCTGCTCGTGCCCCGTGCCCGGTGGCGTCGCCGACCGCGACCGTTAGCGCTCCGTCTGCGCCAAGATGAAAGTCGTAATAGTCACCGCCGAGTTCAGTGGCCGTCTCCATGAAGACGGCGATGTCAAGATCTGGGTGCCTCGGGACAGGGGACGTCAGCATGAGTTGTTGCACCTGCCTTGCCAGCTCCAATTCTTCCGACTTCCGCGCATAATCCCTTTCCAGCGCCTTGACTCGGGCGGACGTGCCGCGTGGGTGTGCGGCGATAAAAGCTCCGGGCCCCGTCTCGTTGTAGCGGTGAATGAGCCGCCGTATCCAGGGCGCACTGTAGCCCGTGATATCGGCTATCTCAGCTACGATCCGCCCCTGGCTCTTCAAGTAGATGATATGCCAGTGCGTACGTTCGACCGCTCGAGTGGCGCTTCTGTAGCGGCGAAGGATTTCGTTGCCAGACAGGTGGTCAGCCAGCGGTATTCGGCTGGCGTGGTGACTCGCCTGCGGGTCAGTCACGTTTCGTACCATGGGGACGCTTCACGTATGCGCACACACTACAAACTATGCGCTGCAAGTACGTTCCTTGAGTTGGCGGTCTTCGCGGCGAATCCCTTGTCTACAGCCTTACCGACAGGCAGAACGGCAGCGAGGACACCCAGAATTTCGCCGTGGGGACGCCGGGCGGCGGCATTCTCTCGTGGTGTGGCAAAGCCCAAGGAATGCGAAGCAGCAGGTGCATCGGATGCATCTCTGAGGGTTTCGTGGTGCTGCCGACAAAACAGGACGGCGATTCGCCCCGTGTGAGAATGTGAATCCAGTAAGTAGAATGAGCCTTTGCTTGCATGTTATCTTCGGCTGCCGTTTACTAGGTTTACTGAAGCGGTTTTCGTGACAGCTCATCCAGAAGGGTGGAGGGTTCAGGCCCTGTGAAACCCTGGCAACCCCCGGCGCGGGTTCGAACGACGCGCTTGGAAGGTGCCACGTCCTGCCTCACTTCGGCGAGGAGAGATGAGCGGGAGACGAATTCTCCAGCGCGTGCTGGAATGAGTTCGAGGCGCCTCTTCCGCACATCTTGCACTGGAAGCGGGCTTTTTGTGCCCTCTTTTGCTGCGGGATCTTCGGGGCCACCGGAAGGCCTTCTGGGTGGACACATGGTGTTGCCGATTACCGGCAGACATCCACTCAATCCATCATATGGAGGATCTATCATGAGCAGCAATGGACGGCAGCGTGCGCTTCACTTTGAGACGCTGCAACTTCATGCAGGGCAGATGCCCGATCCCACGACGAACTCCCGTGCGGTGCCCATCTACGCGACCACGTCATATACTTTCGACGACGCTGCGCACGGTGCCGATTTGTTTGCCCTCAAGCGTTTCGGCAACATCTATACGCGCATCATGAACCCGACTACGGATGTGTTCGAACAGCGCATTGCGGCCCTGGAAGGAGGCGTGGCCGCACTGGCGACAAGCAGCGGGCAGGCAGCGCAATTCCTCGCACTGACCACGCTTGCGCATGCCGGCGACAACATCGTATCGGCGAGTTTTCTCTACGGTGGAACGTACAACCAGTTCAAGGTGGCACTTCCGCGCGTTGGCATTACCGTCAGGTTCGCCGACGGTGACCATCCCGATTCAATCGAGAGCCTCATCGACGATGGCACCAAGGCCATCTACGTGGAGACGATCGGGAATCCGCGCTTCAACATTCCTGAATTCGAGCGCATCGCAGCTATCGCCAGAACGCACGGCGTTCCGTTCGTGGTCGACAATACGTTCGGTGCCGCAGGGTATCTGTTTCGTCCGATCGATTACGGTGCGGACATTGTCGTTGCCAGTGCCACGAAGTGGATAGGCGGTCATGGCACGACCATCGGCGGAGTTATCGTCGACGCTGGGACGTTCCCGTGGGACAACGGGCGATTCCCGAGCTTTACTGAGCCGTCACCCTCATATCACGGGCTAAGTTTTTGGGAAGTATTCGGACCGACAGGCATTTTGAACACGAACGTTGCGTTCGTCATCCGGGCACGTGTCGAGGGACTGCGAGACATTGGACCCGCCCAGAATCCGTTCGGGTCGTTTCTGTTGCTTCAGGGTCTCGAAACGCTGTCACTGCGTGTCCAGCGTAGTGTCGATAACGCCCTCGAGCTTGCCCGGTACCTCGTGAGGCATCCGAATGTCGCTTGGGTCAGCTACCCCGGACTTGAATCCCACACATACCACGAGCGTGCTAAGAGGTACTTGAAACACGGCTTCGGCGCGGTGCTCGCATTCGGAGTCGCAGGCGGTGCAGAAGCGGGGAAGACCTTCGTCAACGGGGTGCAGCTCGCGAGTCATCTTGCCAATGTCGGCGACGCAAAAACACTCGTGATCCACCCTGCGTCAACCACGCATCAGCAGCTTTCGGTCGAAGAGCAGGAAGCGGCGGGCGTGACGCCTGATCTCGTGCGAGTGTCCGTAGGGATCGAGCATATTAGTGATATCAAGGCAGATTTCAATCAGGCGCTTGCCAAGGTGCAGGTGCCCATCATCGCCTAGGCGGCCAAGGAAGACACAGTCTTTCTGCAACGAAAAGAGCACCATGCTGCAAGTCTACGTCATCCCCTCGTTCACCTTCGAAAGTGGTACGACGCTGGAAAACGTTCCCGTCGGATTCCGGTCGTGGGGGCGGCTCAACCACGCCGCCGACAACGTAATCGTAATTGGACATTCGCTGACCAGCGACACGAACGTTGCCAAGTGGTGGGAGAGATGCATCGGGTCGGGCCGTGCTCTGGACACTGATCGGTACTTTGTTGTGTGTCTGAACGTGATCGGATCGCCCTATGGATCGGTATCGCCCGTTACCATTAATCCCGATACGCGTCGGGCGTACGGCGCTGACATGCCCCAGGCCACGGTGCGCGACACAGTTGAGCTCCACCGCGTTGTCCTTGATCGTCTGGGCGTCCGCAAAGTGGCGTTTGCCATCGGCGGGTCGATGGGTGGCATGCAGGTCCTGGAGTGGTCGTTCTACGGTGACTATGTTCGCGGACTGGTTCCGATCGGTGTCGGAGGACGGCACTCTGCATGGTGTATCGCCTGGAGCGAGGCGCAGCGGCAGGCAATTTTCGCAGATCCCACGTTCAGAGGGGGCTCGTATCATCCGGCCAGGCAACCGGAGGCGGGCCTAGCGGCTGCCCGGATGATAGCCATGCTTTCGTATCGATCGTTCGATTCGTTCGAGGAGCGCTTCGGGCGCGAGCGAACTAACGGTGCGCCAGATTCTCCGTACTTGGTAGAAGACTATCTGCACCACCACGGCGAAAAACTCGTCAGGCGGTTTGATGCCAACTGCTACGTGTACCTCACGCGGCTGATGGACTCGCACGACGTGTCACGGGGCCGCGGCGAGTATTTGGACGTGCTTCGCGAAATCCGTCAGGATACGCTGGTAGTCGGTATGGAGTCGGATGTCTTATACCGTCCAAGCGAGCAGCGCGAGCTTGCCGAGAATTTGCCGAACGCGGAGCTTGCGTTGCTGCATGCAGCGCACGGGCACGACACGTTTCTGATCGAGCAAAAGGAGCTTAGCGATGTAGTGAAGACTTGGCGCGAGCGGACAATCGATCCACACGTACTGTAAGCTGTCTGGCAAACGTACCCGAGATCGGTGTGGAAAGTGCACATTGAGAGGGACATGCGCGGCTCAAGTCACGACTGAGTGCGTTGAGAAAGCGGCCAGATCTTAATGCGGACAACCGATGCAATTGCCTCATCTTCGAGTCGGAATACTTGGAGCCACCGGTGCGGTTGGCCAGAAGTTTGTCGAACTGTTGAGTACTCATCCGTGGTTCGAAATCACTGCCCTGGCTGCTTCCGAGCGCTCTGCGGGCCGATTGTACGGCGACGCAGTGAACTGGATTGGATCAACGGCCATTCCTGATGAGATTGCTGGTCAGGAAGTTGTAGCGGCACGTCCGGACCTTAACTGTGATTTTGTGTTTTCGGGGCTGGCGGCGACTGTGGCTGGGGATGTAGAGTGGAAGTTCGCTGAGGCGGGGTATCCGGTGATTTCGAACGCGCGGAATTTTCGGATGCACGATGACGTACCTCTTCTCATCCCGGAGATCAACCCGGACCACTCATCGCTCATCGAGCGACAAAGCTGGCAACGCGGCGGCTTCATCGTTACTAATCCGAACTGTTCAACCATCGGGCTTGTGTGTGCCCTGCGTCCACTCGTAGATGCCTTTGGCGTAAGAGACGTACAAGTGACCACGATGCAGGCACTGTCCGGCAGCGGATACCCGGGGGTTCCATCACTGGACGTGTTGGGTAACGTGGTACCATTCATCCGCGGGGAGGAAGAAAAGATGGCGACGGAGCCACTTAAGCTCCTGGGCACACTTGACGACGGCCGTATCTCGCCCGCCGATATCACCATTAGTGCCCAGTGCAACCGGGTTCCCGTCCTGGACGGTCATCTGGAGTGCGTGTCTGTCCGATTTGACCAGACGGTCGGCCCGGAAGCAGTGCGAAAGGCCTTTCTCGGATTCCGGAGTCCGATTGCATCGTATGGGTTGCCAAGTGAGCCTGAGGCGCTGTTCTGTGTTTATGACGACGAGCGCTTTCCGCAGCCTCGTCGCCATTTAGAGCATCACGGAGGGATGGCTGTTGCCATTGGTCGTATCCGCAGCTGTGAGGTCTTGGATGTCAAGTTCATCGTGCTTGTTCACAACACCGTGCGTGGTGCTGCGGGTGGTGCCGTGTTGAACGCGGAGCTGCTTGTCAAGCAGGGATACCTCGCTGCGAGAAGCGAGCATGCTTCTTCTGGAGTGCTGGCGGTGATCTGACGGAGTGCCACAGCCGAGAGTGCTTGCAGCATCCGAAAGAAGAGGGGCAGACGACGAAGTGGCGGGCTGGCAGACCACTCTCGAGCAGCAACTCCGCAAGAGTGTGGTGGCGAAGTCGTCGGCGTGGTTCCGACCACCTCAGATCATATGAGCGGGCGAAGCCTCACGCTGGCGACTACCCGCATGATGTTGGCCGTCTTCTTCGCGGTCCCCATTCCAGACCGATGCCTCGAGTATCCACAAGCGTGCGCGCGACTACCTTGCTGCTACAATTCTGAGCCCTACCAGCAGGGCATTTTCCACAGTGGGATCCATTCCGGGATTGACGACATACTGGACGTCCGCCTGAAGTGTAATCCAAGACGCGCCAACCATAGCATACGTGAGCTCAAATGCTGCTTCCCGGGCATCGACCGGTCTCTTGTTGTGTCTGGCCCGTTCCCTGAAGGCAGAGCCGTTATGCGCCACCGCCACTCCAAGTCCCAGCACATCGTTGGCTCGTCCACGAAAAGGTCCGACGTACGAGAATCCAGCACCCGTGTACCCGGCAATCTCGTTGACCGCGTCGTTGGCAAGTCCCACGCGGAAAAACCCCCACAGTCCCTGGTCCGGCGTGCCTGCTTCGGCAGCGAGAAGTGACTCTGCGAGAAGATAGGTGCCCGCGTTGCCTTCCTGTGTAGCTTCTGCCGGTAAGATGAGGTCGAACTGCGCAGTATAGAACCAAGCACCCAGTCCGAGTTTACCTACATATTTGGGTGGAGCTTGCCCTGCCGAGTAGCCATATTGAG
>JAAXGO010000353.1 GCA_012267425.1 Rhodothermales bacterium | reverse complement strand
AAGGAGAGCGGACATGGCGAGCTCAGTGATGCAATTTGCGACAGGTATCCCCGGACCGCGCGAGGCGAGCCTTGCTCAAGCTTCAGCGCAGGTGCTGGCAAGCAAGCTCGTGGGACACACCGACACGGTCTCAATCCGTTTTGCGGACCCGAGCCTTAGCGAGAGTCCATCTTTGGATGCGCGTGAGACCATCGAGTTGCCGTTCGTGGCGGTGCGCCTGCTGATCGGCCTGCTCAATGAAATGGCTGAAGGCAACGCCGTTTCGCTCATCCCCACAAATGCTGAACTGACAACGCAGCAGGCTGCCGATCTCATCAATGTATCGCGCGGTTTCCTGGTGAAACTGCTCGACAGCAAGGAGATCCCCCACCGTAAAGTCGGCACGCATCGGAGAGTCTTGTTCAGTGATTTGAAGGCCTACGAAGAGCAGACTAAACGGGCGCGTTCGGCCGCCCTGGATAAGCTTGTAGAAGAGAGCCAATCGCTGGGGATTGGATACGAGTAGGGTGATGGATGGCGTTTAGGCACTATTTGATGCGAACGTGCTTTACCCGGCACCGTTGCGCGATCTGCTTCTGCAGCTTGCAGTGACGAAGCTGTTTCGGGCGCGTTGGACGGACGCCATCCATGACGAGTGGACGCGCGCGGCAGTTCGGAACCGGCCTGATATAGAACCTGCGAAATGGGCGAGCTTGCGCGAGCTTATGGATGCCCGTGCAGAAGACTGCCTGGTGACGGATTTCGAACCGTTGATCGACGTTCTGGAACTGCCTGATCCGAGCGACCGACATGTCGTGGCGGCGGCGATCAAGGGGCGTGCCGATGTTGTCGTCACCTTCAATCTCAAACATTTCCCTGCTGAGACCTTGAACGTCTACGACATCGATGTGCAACACCCGGACGTGTTCATTCGACATTTGATCGATCTACATCCTGCTGCGGTCGTAGCTGCTGCTAGAAAAGTTCGCAGGCGGCTTAGGAGACCGCCCAAGACGGTCGAGGAATATCTGGAGGCTCTCGAACGTCAGGGGCTCGTGGCCACCGTATCGGAACTGCGCGCTTACGAGGAGGTGCTCTGA
>JAAXGO010000352.1 GCA_012267425.1 Rhodothermales bacterium | reverse complement strand
CCCAACAAACTGCACGACCTGCAGACGAGCCTGGACCGCGCCCAAGTCTATTCCGACGAGCAGATCGACGACTTCGTCACCCGCTACCTCAGCGGTGCCCAACGCGACCAACTCGACCCAATCCTCGACGAATGCGTGGCGGCCTACAAAACCGATCTGGACGAGGACGGCCAAGTGGAGTTCAAGGGCAACGCCAAGGGATTCGTGCGCACCTACGCCTTCCTCTCTTCCGTGCTTCCCTACAACGACGCCGGCTGGGAGAAGCGCTCAATCTTCCTGAACTTCCTGATCCCAAAGCTGCCCGCTCCTGAAGAAGAGGATCTGTCGAAGGGCATCCTCGACGCCATCGACCTGGATAGCTACCGGGTCGAGAAGCAGGCGATGCAGCAGATCCTGCTGCCGGACGAGGACGCCGAAGTCGATCCGGTGCCGACCACCGGCGGTGGTCACCGCACCGAGCCAGAGCTAGACCGGCTCTCGAACATCCTCAAAACCTTCAACGACCTCTTCGGTGACATCGCTTGGGAGGATGTCGACCGCGTAGGAGAACTCATCACCAAGACCATCCCGTCCCGGGTGGCCGCAGACGCTGCCTTCAAGAATGCGCAGCAAAACTCGGATCGGCGAGAACTCCCGCATCGAGCACGACAAGGCGCTGCTGCGGGTTATGACCAACGTCATGAAGGACGACACCGAGCTCTTCAAGCAGTTCATGGACAACGAGGGTTTCAAGCGCTGGATGACCGACAGGGTGTTCGAGTTGGCCTGCGAGCAGACAAGTGCGCCTTGAGCGGGCGGCGCGTTTTTTTTTCTCGGCTCCATCACCTATCCAGCCTCAATTCTCGTGGACGAGACCGTCTCGCGCATTACCGCCAACGTCATCGAGCGCTTTGTCGCGGCATAGCCAAGGCACCCGTTTGGCCTTATCTTTAAGTGTTTTTAGGCTGTTAGGAGACGAAATTTTCATGGCTACCGAGCCGAGCAAAGACCTAGCGGTTTTTGCCAATCCCTATCCGGACCGCGACTACACAATCGAGTTCCAGTGTCCGGAATTCACTTCGATATGTCCCGTAACCGGGCAACCAGATTTCGGCACCATCCACATCCACTACGTACCCGACCAACAGTGCATTGAGCTCAAATCGCTCAAGCTCTACCTGTGGTCCTTTCGCCAAGAAGGCGCTTACTACGAAGCAGTCACCAACACCATCCTCAACGATTTGGTGACCGCCTGCGCGCCGCGACGCATGACCGTAGTGGGAGAATTCAATGTGCGCGGAGGCATTTCCGCCGTCGTAACGGCCGAATTTGCCCCACAGCCCTAACGCCCGGAGACATATCATTTTATCGAATGGAGACTTACAATGGAAGAAGTACGCCAAGACGCCGCTGAGACGGCAGTGGAAGAAGGATCGGAGGAAAGTAGCAGTCGGCAGGACCGGGCCTGGTTCCCCTACATCACCAAGGTGCAGTTCGAGCGGTTCCTCTCGCGGCTGGAGACCAAGATCCCCGACCAAATCGACCGCGACTACGTGCGGCCTATTATTCGCACCCCGTCGATGATTCACCGCTTTTTGCGCGGCATCGAATCCATGAACCTGACCGACCGCGACCAAAAGCCCACGGACCTACTGTTGCGGATAGTCCCCAAGGA
>JAAXGO010000351.1 GCA_012267425.1 Rhodothermales bacterium | reverse complement strand
GTACTGCTTCCTGGCTCGCAAACCCCGCTAGGCTCTCTCCGTCCCGGTCACTCGGGCGGTCTCAGGTGCGTTAGACGGTCAGCTCGTGCCGCTGCTCGGCAATCCGGAACTTCAGCTTCTTGCTCGGTTTGCTCGACGGTAGCGGGCTGAACCCGAGTTTGAAGTTCGCCGGGGACACCTCAATCGTGAAGTGGTGCGCGACCATCAGCACGTTCACTGCCAGCTGCAGTTCCATCCACCCCGTCCCAAGGCACCTGTGCGTGCCCAGCCCATACGGGGCGTACCCGCCGCTGTGATGCTCGTTGCGTGGTGGCAAGTAGCGGTCTATATCGAACGTGAAGGGGTCGGGGAACACGTCACTCATGTAATGCGTCGCCGTCTGTGCAATGTGAAGCCGCGACCCGACTGGCAGCTCGTAGTCCTCGATCACACACGTGTTCATCACGTTCCGAATGGACATCGGGACGATCGGGTACATACGCAGACATTCCATCAGGAAGCGGTGCGTGACATCGATCTCGCGTGGTCTGAAAGCCTCTCCGCTTGGATCGCCATTGGCGAACAAGGCATCGGCCTCGACGCGGATTTTCTCGTAGATTTCTGGCTGTGACGCCATTGCGTACAACACGAAGCTAAACATATCGCCGAGGTATACGCTGGCAATCAGCGCGGCTGAGAAAGCAAAGCGCAGATTCGACTCCGGGACGAACTGCGGATCGCTCGCGTGTAGGCTTAGCAGGTCATCCGCGAGATCCCGCGGACATCCGGCCCGCTGGGCGGGCGTATGCCCAATCTGGATCCTTTCCAGTAGTTTGTCCAGGATTTTCGCCCGGCGTCGCATCCCCGGGGTCTGCATCACGAATTTGGGCAGAATCTTTGCGATGTGAACGCCGAGCGCCCGTTCCTTGTAACTCGCTAGATCGTCGAAGACATCCTGAGAATCAACGCTGATAAAGAGCGGCGAGATTTGCGCGTTGACCATTCGTCGGCACATGCTGGTCGCGGGGAAGGAGTCCCCAACCGTCCAATCCGCCATGAATGCTCGAGCGTGACGATAGACTTCGTCCAGCTGTCCCATCAGTCTTCCGCGAGAATACGCTGGCCCCAACGACTTGCGAAGTCGGAAATGATCCGCGCCATCCAG
>JAAXGO010000350.1 GCA_012267425.1 Rhodothermales bacterium | reverse complement strand
TGAGTGGGTTTATCCGGTTGAGTGCTTTTGGCGTACCCTAGCACCCCAACTCATTCGGGGTTCTATGACGCCGTACTATGGAAGACTACCCTAGAGCCGCTCTGAAACATCTTGAAGACGCTCAGGCTCTCCAAGCGAGCAGCCGATTCGACGGAGCGGTATATCTCGCGGGATACGTAGTCGAGTGCGCACTGAAGACAATGATCGAAGTGGAGAACAAGGCGGTGCCGTATATTCACGACTTGAACCGTCTACAGTTGGAAGTGGACACCCTGTCGGTTCTAGCGGGATCTCGTACTGGGCACTTATTTGCCGCCGTCAAGCAAGCGATGAATCAGATTTATGCTTGGAGACCGGAAATGCGCTATCGAGCACCCTACGTTGCAGCGCCCCTCGTCCAGGATTGGCTCGCCGAGGCACGCGACGTTTACAAGACGGCGATCGGCGGTCTCACTCTTGCGGGGCTGATCTAAGTGCTACACTTGAACGAAGCTTACGACCTCGCTGAAGACTGTCTTATCGAATGGATCGAGAATAAGCCGAGGAACTGGCGTGTCCTTGTCGTCAAGGATGTGTTGGCCACAATCCGTGTAATCCTTTGGTGTAGCAAGGATCAATGGGAACCAAGTTCTAACGAAATCGATCGCAAGCTCAGCGAAACATGTGCAGACTATTGGTCGAAGACTGTTCTTCCAGCACGACTTGGACGCCATCCCGCCAACGCGTGGCAAGAGGATGCATGGCGACAGGCCAGACGCCACGGAAGAACAGACAAGCTGCGAGTCCTGGAAAAACACTTGACGAAGTCCGGGTGGTTCGAAGCTCCCTCCAATCCTCCGTGGAAGACAAGTGACAGGGACGCTTCCATTGTGCTGTTCTACTCGTTCAAGGGGGGCGTTGGCCGATCAACGGCGCTTGCAGCCTCCGCACTGCATCTCGCCAGTGTTGGCGACCGAGTAGCCGTCATCGACGCCGATCTGGACGCTCCTAGCATCGGCTCTTTACTTGCCGGGCATGACCGCTCCACCGCCCAGTGGGGCGTCGTGGACTATCTACTGGAACGGAATGTGCTGAAAGAGACTGAGCTGCCAACAGAAGACTACCACCATCGTTTTGTCGCACCCAGTGGCGTCGGTGGAGAGGATGTCTTCGTGTACCCGGCGGGAACGTTCGACGGAGCATACGTTGACAAGCTTGCCCGCATCGACTATGGAAATCCTGTAGCTGGCACGCTGCATCCTTTTGTTGCGCTGCTGCAGCAGATTCGTCGTGAACTCGCACCGCGATGGATCCTGGTTGACTCCCGTGCCGGACTCGGCGAAGTGTCCGGATTCCTGACCGGAGGTCTCTGTCATCTCCACGTGCTCCTGGGCACGCTGGCAGAGGCAAGTTGGCGTGGACTGGAACTCATTCTCGAGCGGCTTGGAGGAGACCGTATTCGAGAAGGCAAAGCCCAAGCTGAGTGTCTACTGGCGGCCTCCATGGTGCCGCGCTCTGATGAATCGCTGTTTCAGACGCTCGTATCCAGGTTCACGGAGCGCGCCCGCGACGCGTTTAGCGCACATTACTACGCTGAGCCTGGTGAGGCGCCGGACGAACTGTGGACGCTGAGCGACCTTGAGAGCGATGATGCGCCGCACGTGCCTGTCGTGCTACCGTACGAAGAACGCTTGGCGACGTTTCGCGACCTGAGTGACGTGGCCGAGGGTGTACTACTTCGTGAAGGCCCGTACCGCGACCTTGCCGGACGGCTAAGGAGCAGTCTTTCATTGTGAGCAAGTCTCGAGGCTTGAGCAAACAGGACTGCATCACACTCCGTGCTCAACTCACTGATCTCGGCTACGGGCAAGCGGAAGCTGAGACTGACGAACTGTTCGCGTTACGCCTTTATCCAGTAATCGACCATGTACGCGCTCTTAATACCAAGGTGGTTCTAGTCGTAGGCCCTAGAGGTTCCGGGAAGAGCGCGTTGTTCAAGGCATTCTTCTCGAAAAACCGAGATCTCGCTGATTCAATCCGGCGCTGGATGCCCGGCTCGTCGACCCTCCAAGCTGACTCTAACTCATCGGATTGGAGGGCCGTATATCCGGCACACACGGACTTCCCCGACAGTCAGGCACTCGCTACGCGGATACATACGGAGGAGGATGCAAAAAAAATCTGGCATGCAATGCTGGTTCGTTTGCTGGGGGAGTTCTTTAGCAAGGATCAGCGACAGAATCTCACGCCATTACTGGAGCCGATGGCAGTGGAGGTCGGCGATATCCTTCATGCGTACGACACCTCGAAAGTGAGTCCAACCGGAGCATTGGATGAGCTGGAGGGAGAACTCCAACGGAACAATCGATGGATTTTCGCCGGTTATGACGAGCTCGACACGCTGGGCGGTTCCGACTGGGGGCTGATGGCTCGCATGGTGCGTGGGCTGATAGCCTTCTGGTCCGACTACAGCCGAAGGTGGGAACGGATACGGGCCAAGATCTTTCTCCGATCAGACCTGTTCAGACGTCACGCCGGCATGGGTACGGGGGACTTCGCCAAGCTTGCGGCCAATCGGGCAGAGCTCAAGTGGTCCGACGCGGCGCTGCTAGCCATGTTGGTAAAGCGTATCGCGAACACTTCTGAGGATCTCGCCACATACTGTCAGCGGTCTCGACTCCGTTTTAAGGAAGACACCTCATTGGGATTGATTCCACAAATCAAGGAACCTCGCGATGCCTGGGCCTTGCTTGAACGACTTGCGGGAGAATTCATGGGGGCGGAACGCAAGAAGGGCTTTGTGCGTAACTGGGTGCTTGCTCATCTGCGAGATGGAAACGGCCAAATAAGCCCGCGATCGTTGGTTCGGCTCCTTGAACAGGCAGCCAGTAAAGACGTTGCGAATCAATCGTTACGTCCGCCCCGACTGATTCACCCCACGGCTCTCCGTCAGGCGCTCGATGATGTTTCCGACAATCATGTGACACAGGGTGTCTCAAGCGAGTGGCCGTGGCTAGAAGGAGTACGTGTGAGGGTACAGGAGGATCAGCTCGTGCCGTGGGGCCGCGCCAAGATTATGAGACTGCTGGGCACGGACTGGAACGGAAGCTGGGGACGATCGCGTTCTGATGGGATGCGTCCACCTGCCGACCGACCGGGAGATTTCGTCGACTACTTGATTGAACTTGGGATTTTTCGGAGACGTGCGGACAATCGGGTTGACGTACCTGACCTGTACCTATCCGGTCTCAATCTGCGGCGCAAGGGAGGGGTCAGCAGACGCCCCAAGGGAGCACGCAGGTCGGCCTAGCTA
>JAAXGO010000349.1 GCA_012267425.1 Rhodothermales bacterium | reverse complement strand
CCTTGCGGAGTATCGACCGGATGCGAGCGTGCGCGTACTGCAAATAGAAAACTGGGTTTGTGTCGCCAGCCTCTCTGGCCAAGTCGAGGTCGAACTCCAGATGCGTCCCGGAAGCCCGCATGAGAAAGAAATACCGCGTCACATCCACTCCCACTTCGTCTATCAGCTCGTCCAGCGTCACGAAGTTGGCCTTCCTCGTACTCATTTTCACTTCCTGACCGTCGCGCATCAGCGTCACGAACTGGTAGATAACCACGTCGATCTTGTCCGCATCGTAACCCAGCACTCTCAGCGCACGCAAGATGTCCGGGTAGGTTGCTACGTGGTCGGCACCGAACACGTTGACCACCAGGTCGAAGCCCCGGTCCAGTTTGTCACGATGATATGCGATGTCTGGTAGGCGGTACGTGGGCTCACCCGTGCTCTTAACCAACACCGTGTCAGTGTTCTTGCCAAGATCGGACGTCCTGAACCAGACCGCTCCGTCCGACTCGTAGATCCAGCCGCCGCCCCGCAGGGCAGCGAGCGTTCTGTTTACGGCGCCGTTCTCGTACAGCGACCGTTCGTTGGAATAGGTGTCCATCCGAATGTCCAGCCGGAACAGCGTCCGCCCGATGGCTTCGAAGATTGCATCTCGGCCAGCATCCTTAAATGGATCATCCGAGTCTGCTTCTGCAAGTTCCACGCCGCGTTCGGCGGCAAGCGCCCGGGCGATCTCTCTGATGTACTCTCCCCTATACCCGTCGTCGGGAAAGGAAACGGCCGGTGCCCGACGAGTGCCGCTGTCGACGAGGATTTCTTCAAATCGCGCCCGTACGGATCGCCCGAGTACACGCATCTGCCGCCCCGCATCGTTAAAGTAGTATTCGCGCGTGACGTCCCAGCCGGTCCATTCGAGCAAGTTCGCTAACGTATCGCCCAATACGGCGTTACGCCCGTGACCCACGGTAAGCGGTCCCGTCGGATTTGCACTCACGAACTCCACCATGGCGCGACGACCTTGACCTACTGCAGTGCGGCCCCAAGCCGGTCCTGCGTTCAAGAGTCCTTCCAAACCGCGGCAGAGATAGCCTTCCGAAAAGCGAAAATTTATGAACCCGGGGCCCGCAATCTCGCAAGTCTCTACCACGTCACCATCTAAGTCCAGTCGCCGGACGATTTCTTCCGCGATCGCCCGCGGTGCTTTTTTCAGATGGCTGGCCAGCCGCATGGCCGTGTTTGTCGACAGATCCCCATGGCTTGGATTCGCGGGCACCGACAGCTCTACTGTGAAGTGCTTCGGTACGCCTCCCATCGAAGCCAGCGCAGCCCGAAGCGCCTTGTCGATATGCTCACTCATCCAGAAGAGCCTCTGGTGCAGTGCGGAAATAATGTACGCCGCCTTCCGTGGCCTCGCCGTGAAGACACGGCTTACGTACGCTGGCGAAACGACGTGACGTCAACCGTTGATTTCTTCTCCATTACAAGATCAGCAAGCCCCTCACCGACTGCCACAGACGCCTTGAAGCCGTGGCCGGAGCACGCACTGGCGAACACGACCAGCGGATCGCCCATGAGCGTGTCGATGAGCCAGTGTTTGTCCGGCGTATTCGTATACAGACAGACAGCTGCGTGAGAGATTTCTCCTGCAGCATCGGGAAGCAGCTGTTCGAGCCCTTCTCGAACAGCTGCGGTGTCTTCGTCCGTCACGGCGCGGGAGATCTCCAGCGGATGTGATACTATGTGCCCAGCGTAATGCAAACCTGCCTTAACACCCCTGCCAAGATCCGGCAACCCGTACAGATGCATACCCGAAGAGAGCTCCTGTATGAATACCGGGCATCTCTCCGGTACGAAGAGGTTCGCGCGCACTTTCGGCACGAACCACACATTCGTCACCCGTTCTATTTGCAACGGTAGATTCGCGTTCGGCGTAAGATCGTTCATCCAGGCGCCTGCGCAGAGTACCAGTCGGTCCGCCCGGTAGGTAGCGTTGCCGGTCGTTACCGTGACTCGGGACCCTTCCGGCTCCCAACCAAGTACCGGTTCCTTGAGTCGCACCTGTGCTCCGCACTTTTGTGCAAGCTCCAACTGCGCGGCAACGCACCGCTCGGGCCGGATGAGGCCTGCCCAACGCTCGAAAAAAGCTACGCTTCCCACTGGAAACTTGAACGCCGGGAAACAACGCTCCGCTTGCGCTCGAGAAAGCACCTCATGACGGAGTCCTAACTCTTCCGCGCTACGCCTCGCTCCTTCGATGGTGGCACCATCGCGCGGCCCTACATTCAGGCAGCCGTTCCAGATTGTCAATGACTGTCCCGATTCAGCCTCCAAATCCGCCCAGAGCGTATACGCACGCTCGAGGAGCGGCAGATATCGCTCTCCCTCGAAATACGCCTTGCGAATGATGCGGCTGCCGCCATGGGTGGATCCGAAAACGTGCGGCGGAGAGTACCTGTCGATACCGAGTACACGCACACCCCGGCGTGCCAGGGTGTGCAGTGTGGCGCTGCCGACGGCGCCCAAGCCTACAACGACGATATCGAACACAGACCGGCGGAAGATGGTGGCACGTTGGACAAAGATCAGTAGCGGAAGATCGAAAAGTCATCCCTGCGCATGTGCAGGCTGAGAGCAATGGCGAGCATGGCGGTATTCGAAAGAAGTGCAGACCCTCCGTACGACAGAAACGGAAGCGGAATGCCGATGACCGGAAGAAGTCCCATTACCATACCCACATTGATGACCAAATGGATCAGATACATACCCGCCGCGCCTGCGGCTATCATACTCGCAAACGGGTGCCGGACCTGGCTTGCGATGCGCACAAGGCGAATCAGAAACACTGAAAAAAACACCAGAATCGCGACCGCACCAACGAAGCCCCATTCTTCGCCGATGACGCTGAATATGAAATCTGTCGACTGTTCGGGAATGAGGCGTCCCTGCGTCTGCGTCCCCTCCATGAACCCACTGCCGAACAGCCCACCTGATCCTATTGCAGCCTTCGACTGCACGAGGTGAAATCCCACGCCACTCCGGAATTCCTCAGCCTCTGGATTCGTGAATGAAATGACGCGGGCCACCTGGTGCGGCTCCAGGACGGTGCTTAGAGCAAACAGCGCCGTGCCAATCGTGCCGCCCGTCAAAACGGTTGCGAGTACCACTCGCCGATAATCTCCCGTCGCCCAAAAGAGTCCTCCCATCAGCACTACGGCAAATACGATGGCTGCCGGCAGATACACGATTGCAAGATACCCGGCAACGGCTGGCGACAGGATCAAAAGGACGTTTGACAGCTGCATTCCGCCCCAAAGGAGCATAACGGGGATGAGACCAAGGTAGACAAGTGCCGTGCCCACATCATTTTGAAGCACGATGAGGATTGCCGGAACGACGATCAGTCCGACGGCCTGAAGTGCCGCAGGTATCCGACCCGGACTTTGGGTGCGCGCCGAGAAGAAATGAGCAACGGCCAACAGCGTGCCAACCTTTGCAAGCTCGGACGACTGGAAGCCGATCGGGCCGATAGAAATCCAGGACTGTGCACCACCTACTTCACGCCCGAAAAGCAATGCGGCAATGAGCAGAATCAGCGACACCACGTACGCCGGCATCGCCAGACTCAAATAGAACCGAACCGGCTGAAAAAGTGCGATGACGATGACCACTACACACATCCCGCACCAAAGCAGCTGTCGATAGAAATTCTGCCGAACACTGTCGAGTAGAAATTCTTGTGCCGCGCCGTGCGTACTGCTGTAGATTGCCACTAGGCCCGCGGTCGTCAGTATACCCCACAAAAGTAAGGTCCCATGGTCCAGGTTGCGGTACCAGATGCGCATGGACTCACTCTTCGTCGGGCTTCGTCAGATCTTGGCTGACAGCGCTCAAAGCGTAACCGAGCCGGACTTGCAGCTCGGCGGAAGCCGGCAGGTACCCCTTCAGGTACTGCTCAGCCATCAAACTGGCGATCGGAGCCGCACAAGCCGTCCCCGGACCGGCGTTCTCACATTGGACAGCAATCGCAATCTGCGGGTCGTCGAACGGCGCGAACATAACGAAAACAGAGTGGTCTATCCTGTTACCGGGAGCCTGTGCGGTTCCCGTCTTGCCGCCCGAAGGAATGCCTGGAATCTGCGCCGAATACCCCGTCCCTTCCTCCATTGCCCGACGCATTCCTTCCCGCACGATCGCGAAATAACGCTCATCGATCGGAATATTCTTGGATTCGGAAAGACCCTCAGGTCGGATCTGCTCCCCGGTCTCTGGATTCCGGATAAACGCTACCAAGTGAGGAGTATGGAGCGTTCCCCCGTTGGCGATCGCGGCCGTGTACCTCGCGAGCTGCAGCGGGGTCACGCCCATGTCACCCTGTCCCACGCCGAGACTCATCGAATACCCTATGTTCCATCTGGGATCGATCCGGTTGAAGTACGCTGAATCCGGAATGAGGCCCGGAGTCTGTTCGGCGATGTCGGTCGGTACCCTACGTCCGAAGCCGAATTGGTTGGCGTAGCGGCGAAACGTGTTTACGTCCATGCGACGCGCCATTTCGAAAAAGAACGTATTGCAGGAATGCATGAGGGCCTCCCGCACATCCAGCGCACCGTGTTCTCCTAGGCACCGGAAAATCAGTCCCTTCCCGACGGGGTGGTAGCCGGGACAAAAGACTGTACTGGCGGGACCGTCAGGCTCGATGTATCCTTCAGACAACGCCAGAAGTGCCATGAAGGGCTTCCAGGTCGACCCCGGCGGCATGCGGTTCATCGTCGCCCGATTATAAAGCGGCGTGTCCTCGTCTTCGGCGAACCTGCTCCAGATATCACGGTCAATGACAGTAGAAAAAACCGCCGAATCAAAGTCTGGCATGGACACCATGGCGATGACTCCGCCGGTCGCCACGTCGAGGGCGACCGCCGCACCACGCTTGTTGACGAACAGTGATTCGGCAAGCGCCTGGACGTTTTCGTCGAGCGCGAGATGGATGTCGAGTCCGCCCGTCGGTGCTCTGTCTTGGCTTCCGTCTTGATATGACTTCACGTCGATGCCGTACACGTTAATAATCCTGAACGCACTCCCCGGAGTGCCGCGAAGCTGCGGTTCGTATTGGCGCTCGATGCCTGTCTTGCCCGTTAGGTCACCCTGTCGGTAGCGGCGCTCGTTTTCTCCTTTGCGGTAGACATCCAGTTCGTCCTGTGTGATTTCGCGCATGTACCCGAGTGCGTGCGCAGCGCGGGCCTCGGACACGTAGCGGCGGCGCTGTGAGATTTCATGCCCCACGCCCGGCAGTAAATACGCATTCTCGCGGATGCGACTGAAGACGTTGAAGTCAGCGTTGCGGAATGACGGGCTGGGCCTGTAAGAATTCCACTCCGCCGCCTTTTTGAGTCGCGCTGTCACGACGGTATCGTCAATCCCCAGTAGCTGCGACAAAAGGGCCGTCTTCGATTCGTCGAAATACCGAGGAGTCAGCGTAACGATATACGCTGGCTCGTTGTCGACCAGAAGTGTGCCGTTGCGATCGTAGATCGCTCCGCGTGCGGGAAGGGTGCGGACATCACGTAACGTATTATCCTTCGACAGCTCCTGAAATTGGTCCTTATTTACGATCTGCAGCCAGAATAGCTGCAATCCCAAAATGGAAATGAGGACCAAGATTGAAGCATTAAAAATTTTCGCTCGAGACTGGTCTGCCATTGTCCAAGATCATTCTCGTGACAGTTTGGGCGTGTATGACATTATTTCGGCAACAGTTCCATGTTAGCAGGGACGTGGTACGGTGCCTCTGGCCGCGTGGATACTTAATATACCCGGATCGTGACCCTACCGCCCGGTACAGCCTCGCCATCTCCTCGGGATCCTTGCGGTCTCCGCGCCACTCGCCCGGACGCCGCGGGATCGCGACAGAGCCACGATTTCGCACGCGTGACCTCAGCTGAGGATCATCCGCTCCAGCACGTAACTCGCACCGTGGGTTGGGAAATAACAGCGGCGAGCGTGCTGACTTTTTTGTGCCCTCGTCGATACCTTTCCCTAGCTTAGGTCTGCCATCAGACAGGTCCGAGACAATGTGTTAACAAGGCCTTACCTCCGTTACCAACACACCTATACTGTTAGAACATGGACTGCCTTTTCCCCAAGCCCAAGCTGCCCTCTAACCCAGCGCTTTGCAGTGGCTGTTGCGGGTTCTCTGATTCTCATATGCCTTGCCCTATTTAGCGCGCCGGTTGAGGGTGCTACTTGGTGGGTCAGGCCTATACTCGTCGGGCTGGGTTGCTTTGGTCTATACTTTGGGCACTAGGCATGGCGAAAAAATAAATTAAGCTTTCGCGTAAGCGCAAGCCTGCCTGCCTGCCTGCCCGAACGCCAGCGAACCGCTCTGGCTTAGGCCGTTCTAGTGGCACTTCATGCGACACGTGCATTCGTGCCGGGCGTGACTGAGTCCTTGCTGACGGTTGTCCGTGGCAATGGCAAGCAACGCTGGCTGTGACGCAAAAAATTCCGAGGGGGCTCTATCGAACCGTTGGATGGGATGGACGAATGCTCAGACCGTATTTGGGACGAAGGACGGGGCCGTTGGTACGCGTGGGATCCGAAGAGCGGACACTGGCAACAGCTGGCAGCGCCCGATTGGTTATGGCAAACGAATCCACACAGGGGCACAGCTGGAACGCAACACGCGTGAAGGAAATGGCCGGCAGTTCGACTGTTACGGCACGCTTCTTGCGACAAGATCTGTTCGAGTTCAGGCCGCAGTTCAGGCTATTGTTTGTGAGCAATGACCAGCCCACACTGAGAGGTCCTGATTCCAGTATGAAGACGCGCCTGCGGATTTGCTTCCTTTAATAGCGGATACCGCTCCTCGAATGAAGGTATTCCCGCATCCCCTTACGGAACACGCGCTACCGAACTGCCTTACCATATATAAATATTGAGGTCGAACTCCCTTTTCGCCGACAAGTCCCGCCACATGAAAACGCTGCCGATCCTCGTCGCTGCGGTCATCGCCCTTTCCGGCACGGTATTGCCCGCGAAGGCACAGACATTCGGGCGCAACAAAGTGCAGTATGACAGTTTCGACTTCCGAAGCTTCGAGACCGCTCACTTCGAGTTCTTTTACTACCCGGAAGAGAAGGTAGCGGTGGAAGATGCAGCCCGCATGGGTGAGAGATGGTACCGGCGCCATTCCCGAACTTTTCTGCGCGAGTTCCACGAGAAAAAACCTATCATCCTGTACGCCAACGACGCAGATTTTCAGCAGACCAACGTTATTGGCGGATTCATCGGACAGGGCACAGGAGGCGTCACCGAAAGCCTTAAGGAACGCGTGGTCATGCCTCTGACGGGCATCTACAGCGAAACCGACCACGTCCTGGGACACGAACTCGTACACAGCTTTCAGTACGACATCGGACTGTCGCGGCAGGACAGCTCACGTTTCGCGTTGCAGCTTTTGCCGCTCTGGCTGATCGAAGGTATGGCCGAGTATTTGTCGGTCGGACGGGAGGATGTTCACACGGCCATGTGGATGCGCGATGCGGCCCTGCGCGACGATCTCCCAACAGTAGAGGATCTCACCAGGGGTACCAAGTACTTCCCGTACCGCTACGGGCAGGCATATCTCGCCTATGTCGGCGGCAAGTACGGGGACGCCGCTGTGACGAATCTCTTCAAGATGAGCGGGCGGACGGGGCTAGACTCTGCATTCGTGTACACGCTGGGCATTACCGCCGACTCATTGTCAACGGAATGGGCCGCGGCGATCAAGAACTCCTATCTACCTCTGATGGATGACCGTACGCATCCGGACAGTGCGGGACATCGCGTGCTTGCCGACAACGTGTCGGGAGGCAATCTCAATCTGTCGCCGTCCGTCAGCCCGGACGGACAGTATGTGGCGTATCTGTCAGAGCGCGACGTCTTCAACATCAATCTGTTCATTGCCGACGCCCAGACCGGCAAGACCATCCGAAAGTTACACGCCACGAACACAAATCCGCACTTTGATAATATCCGCTTCATCAATTCGGCTGGTTCGTGGTCACCAGACGGCAAGAAGTTTGCGTTCATCACGTTCGCCCAAGGCGACAACGAAATCTCGATCTGGGATCTCGATTCAGGTAACATCGAGCGTCGGGTGAGCGTCGAGGGCGTCAGCGCAATGAGCAATCCGGCTTGGTCGCCGAACGGGCAATCGATCGCGTTTTCGGGCATAGACGGAGGGCGGAGCGACCTGTACGTCCTTGATCTTCAATCCGGCAGCGTGCGGCAGCTTACCGATGATAGGTATGCGGATCTCCAACCGGCATGGTCGCCGGACGGCCAAACCATCGCCGTGGTCAGTGACCGTGGCCCCGGCGGCACGGATTTCGAGTCCCTTTCCTACGGCAAACCTCGCTTAGCGCTCGTTGACGTTGAGAGCGGGACAATTCAGACGATTCGGCCCTTCTCGCGCGGAAAGCATATCAATCCGCAATTCTCGCCGGACGGGCGCAGTCTGTATTTCATTGCCGACCGTGACGGGTTCGCCGACATTTACCGCCTAATGCTCGACACCGAGGAAGTCTTCCGCGTGACCCGCCTAAAGACCGGCGTAAGTGGCATAACGGCCTTATCGCCCGCCATGTCTGTCGCTGCCCAGAACGGGCGCATGATGTATTCGGTGTACTCGAACGGTTCGTATACCGTCTTCGGTCTGGACGCGGACGAAACGGTGGGTACGCCCGTTAGCAGAGCCCAGGATAAAGAAAAGAGTGCGAGGGCCGGTATCCTGCCTCCTCAGAGCGCGATCAATGAGGGCTTGGTGGCCAATTATCTGGACGATCCGCTGACCGGTCTGCCGCCAGTCGAGGAAGTCGAAGAGCGGGACTACACCGGGCGACTTCGGCTCGACTACGTCGCCCCGCCGTCGATGGGCGTGTCTGTCGGAGGCATCTACGGGAGCGGCGTTGCAGGCGGAGTCGGATTCTACTTCAGCGACATGTTGGGTAACAAGAATCTATCCGTCCTCGCACGTGCCAACGGAACGTTTAAAGATATTGGCGGGGCGGCCATATTCATGAACCGAGGCAACCGGTTCAACTACGGAGGGGCAGTTAGCCACATCCCGTTGCTCTACGGAGGTGTGGGATTGGGTTACGTCAACGGGTACCTCGTCCGGCAGAATCAACTGACGAGAATCTTCGTGGATCAGGCTGTAGCAATCGGCTCATATCCTTTCTCAACCACGCGGCGATTCGAAGTTTTCGGCGGGTTCACCCGGTACGCCTTCGACATCGAAATCCACCAGTACGTACCAACAGTCTACGGCTATTACAGTCTCCAGCGCCTACAGGCGGACAAGTGCTCGGATCTAGACC
>JAAXGO010000348.1 GCA_012267425.1 Rhodothermales bacterium | reverse complement strand
TCGGGCAGTAGACCAGTACGAAGAGCTGCTGTTGGGTGAGGAACGCTCGGTAGAACAGCGAGCGTGAACCTCACGAGTAAAGTGTATGGTCCGGATCTCCGAAATCCATGTTGTCGCGCCGCACTTCAAGCGCCGATACTCGGGCGTGACCAGCACGATCATTCAGTTAGTCCCCAAACAGGCGGAAATAGTCGGAATTGCCACACTGGGGCCGGGCTTGCCCAACGGCCTTCCCAAGATCGCTTGGTGGCAGATGCCCTTGCTCCTTAAACGACCGCGCCGGCGCCCCCTCCGCATTTGGCACGCCCGGCGAAATAACGAGATGCTGATGGGGTTGTTTCTGAAATCCGCATTTCGAGCGCCGTTGACGCTCGTTTTCACCTCTGCCGCGCAGCGTTCGCACAGTTGGTTCAGCCGGTTCCTGATATCGCGGATGGACACCGTTATTGCAACCAGCGGTCCATCTGGGCAAACCTTGGCGGTGCCACACACCGTTGTGATGCATGGAGTGGATTGTGCTCGATTTCGTCCGCCCGTGAGTCCGGACGATCAATGGGAACGCAGCGGACTGCCAGGTCGGTACGCAATCGGATGTTTTGGCCGTATCCGATATCTGAAAGGAACCGATCTTTTCGTAGATGCGATGGTCCGTCTGTTGCCAGACTATCCAGATTGGACCGCTGTAGTGGCGGGGAGAGTGACTCGTCGGAACCGCGGGTTCTATGAAACGTTACTACATCGAGTTGTGCGTGTGGGCTTGGAGAGACGGATCGTAGTACTAGGGGAAATATCTGATGCAGACCTTTGGTATCGGCGGCTGACGTTACATGTTTCACCTTCGCGATATGAGGGTTTCGGACTGACCCCGCTCGAAGCCATGGCCTCTCAAACCGCGGTCGTGGCGAGCGACGCCGGGTCGTATCCGGAAATGATCGTGGACGGTGTAACGGGGGCTGTCGTCTCAGCCGGGAACGGCGACGCACTAGTCGAGGCAATCAGACGCTATATGGCAGACCCTAAGCTTGCGGCCGCACACGGACGCAACGGTCGCGAACATGTGTGTGAGAACTTCCCTGTCGAG
>JAAXGO010000347.1:332-2557 GCA_012267425.1 Rhodothermales bacterium | reverse complement strand
AAGCGCCTGAACAAGAACATGCACGGCGACGACCCGGTCTTCTACAAAATCCCGGAGGACCCCAGGCTCGTCGCGCAATACCTGCTGCTCTACGAGTTCTCGCTCCCCTTCGGCATGGACCTCAACAACCGCATCGACGTCGCCAAATCCGCTACGCGCATGACCGTTACGGTCAAGGATGCAACATCCCGGGACCTGCGTGAACTCAGCAGACGCTCACAGGCGTGGCTGCGCGCCAATGCGTCCGAATTCGCGCAGGAAGCATCCGGCTTGAGCATCATCATGGCTCATGTTTCACAACGAAATATCAAGAGCATGCTGAGCGGCACGATTATCGCCATGGCCCTTATTTCGCTCATTTTGATCGGGATTTTCAAAAGCATTCGTTTCGGTCTAGTCAGCCTTTTGCCCAACTTCATTCCCGCGCTTATGACCTTCGGCTTGTGGGGCTATCTGGTTGGTCGGATAGGTCTTGCTTCCTCGGTGGTTCTTGCCGTTACCTTCGGAATCATCGTGGACGATACGATTCATTTTATGAGCAAGTATCTGAAGGCCCGGCGCAAGGAGGGACTCCCGGCGCCAGAGGCCGTGCGCCACGCCTTCCGCGCCGTGGGCCATGCGCTATGGGTCACGACCGCAACCCTCTCGGCGGGTTTTCTGGTTTTCACCGCCTCTGGATTCGAACCCACTCAGGTGCTCGGACTTTTGGTCACGATCACGATCATTTTTGCGCTGGGTACTGATTTCCTGCTTCTGCCGATTCTGCTGATCGCCATTGACAGGAAAAATTCATAATGCACCCTTCACGGAGAGAACTCGATAATGCAGCAATCGAAGCAGAGTGATCACATTAAAAACGATAGAGTAATCATCATCGGAGGAGGAGCAGCCGGACTGAGTGCCGCCTATACCCTCAAAAAACATGGCATTAGAACCATTTTACTCGAAGCAAACGACCGCGTTGGCGGTCGCCTGGGCGGCGACAGAGTAGATGGTTTTTCTCTCGATGAGGGTGCAGACTTCTTCTGTTCTTCCTACGATGTCGCCTTTCGCTTGTGCGAAGAATTGGGATTGCCCCTGATTCGCTCGGATATGAACCTCGGCTGGTACAGAAACGGCCAGTGGACATTGACGACACCCATCAAGTCCTTCCGCACCGCCGTCCAAAACTTGCCGGCTTTCTGGAAGCTGGGACTGTTGTCCGTCGGGTTCCTGAAGCTGGCCAAGGCGGTCAATGCCGATTCGGAATACCTGAATTTCGCCGGCGACTCGCGACTCGTCGAGCTCGACACGGGAGAGAACGCCGGCGCCTACATGGCAAAAATGGGCGTGCCCGAATCTTTGAGGACGACGCTACGGGGATTCCTAGAGATGACGATGGGCGAAGTCGAACAAATGGGAGCCGCCTATATGCGGACCTATCTCGCGGAAATGCTCCTGAAGGCCGACCAGATATACGTGCCCGAGAAAGGAGCCGGAGAATTGACACACGCCCTGGCCAACGCCTGCGGTGCCGAAATCCGCATCTCGACGCCCGCAAGGAGCGTGGTCATCTTAGACGGAGTCGTAACGAGCGTGACCGTGGACGACGGACCCATCGAGGCGGATGCCGTCATCTGCGCCGTCCCCGCCACGAAAGTGCCGGAAATCATTCCCGACCTGCCGAACGGAATCCGCAATGCACTCGGCACGGTAAAATATTCGCGCGGGTGTCGAGTGGTGATCGGCCTCGACCATCGTCCGCTTCCCCCCGGCTGGCACGGAGCGTTGTATCCCGAGGACGACACACCCCTGCTTCTGGACCGATCCATCAACCTGCCCGCCTGCGCGCCGTCAGGCAAGTGCACGCTCGACCTGCTCGTCGGCCGAGACCGCGCCGAAGAATTGTTTCCTTTGGACGACAAGGAGATCAAGCGACGGCTTCTTGCAGATGCACGCAGAATTCCCCCTCCTGGCTCCAGACTCCCCGACGATGACGAGGGGCTGTTTACCCGCGTGTACCGCTGGCCGGAAGCTGTGTGCATGGGCTTGCCCGGTATGTTCAAGGCGATTGCGGAAATGCGCCTTCAACTCAACAGGGATGTCAAGAACCTCTTTCTGGCAGGCGACTACATGCGGGTACCCAGTGTGAACGGTGCCCTGGCAAGTGGCGTCGATGCGGCCGAAGAAGTTGTGGAGTTGCTGGCGTCCCGTTCCACTTAAGTAGTTGGCGCATAGTTCGCGGT
>JAAXGO010000347.1:0-198 GCA_012267425.1 Rhodothermales bacterium | reverse complement strand
GCCTGTATTGTGCCTTCTCCGGCGTAGCCGTGTCGTGCCCGTAGGCACGTTCGTACTCGTAGAGCACTCCGTTTAAGTAGAGAAAATTGGCGATCTCGCATTCCCCGGAACTACGTACCATCTCGCCCTTGAGCGAGCGGATCTCGTGCCGCCGGATATATTCCCAGTACTCATCCCTGCTCTTGAATTCGTGCTCGC
>JAAXGO010000346.1 GCA_012267425.1 Rhodothermales bacterium | reverse complement strand
AGGCTTCGGCCTGGAGCGGGGTGGAGATGGCGAGGACATCGGCGGCCCCGGACTGCCATGCTATGATATCTGGACGAACTTGAGGCGCTAAGTCCGTAACTTACCATTTCGTGCCACCATTGCATCGGTTCGACAGAATTGATCGGCGCGTATCGGGACTACTTCACAACGATGCGGACCGGAGTGGAGGAGCTAGCGGTAGAAGGCAGGGCGGTGAACGAAGCAGTTGCTCTGCTAAGTGCGGCGTTGCCGGATATATTTGCTTCGCGGACAGATCCGAACCGTATCGGTGGGTCGGCCCGAGTTGCGTTCGAGGGTCGCTACGTGAATGCGGTCCTCCGAAAAGATCCTTACCAAAGCGGTACAAGGCTACATGGCGCGGAGTCCCGCGTAACGACTCCGACAATTCTCTGTAGGCTGCCTGCAGGCAGCGCTCGGATGGCATTTGAGGCATGAACCTGGAGCCGAAATCAATTCTCCCCAAAGCAATGAAACCGGTTGCAGGTACCTGCAAGGCTCGCCCCGGAATCATGGGCCCCGAAAAGGTATTTCGCCCACTGCCGAATCGGCTTACGCAGGCCGTCGGGCCTATTGTGTTTCTTGATCACTTCCCCAAGTCTGTCAGGGAGCCGAAGACACCGTCACTCCCCAGTGGCACGTCCGCACATCCTCACCGCGGAATCGCTACGCTGACCTATCCCATCAGCGGCGATCTGCTGCATCTTGACAGTAGCGGCGGCTTCGGCATCGTTCGCGCCGGCGGTGTTCAGTGGATGAATGCTGGCACCGGGGTCATCCACGACGAGCAGCTCTCGATTGAATTCCAGAAAGCCGGAGGGACGGTCTACAGCTTTCAGTTTTGGATCAATCTACCGGCCAGGAGGAAGGCCGAACCGCCCGCATACATGCCGGTGGAGTCGGAGGAATTACCGCTGATTGAGCTGCCTGATGGTGCCGGGACGGTCAAGGTTCTCGCGGGGCGCCTTATGGGGGAGATGTCAAGGGTGCCTACCTATACCGAGCAATTCGTCTACCACGTGCAGCTGGGACGGGGTAAGCACGCTCATTTGCCTACCGAAGCTGACCTCGAATACGCGGGGTATTTGCCGTCCGGATCCGCACGTATTGCCGGCGTTCCGATCGAAGCGAGACAGTTCTTCTTGTTCGGCACCGAAGGCTCGAGCATCGAAATTGCGAACGACTTCAAGAGCGCCGTCGACATACTCATATTTGGGGGTGAGCCGTACACCGAACCGGTAGTTTCGCACGGACCCTTCGTGATGAACACGAAGGAAGAGATCACCCGGGCGTATGCTGACTATCGTGAGGGCAAGTACGGTCGGATAGACTACGGCGTCTTGAACGCGAACTGATCGTCCGTTCGGATTGTGAGATTCGTTCTCGTACGTATTTTGGAGTAATCAGCAGGACCATCCGGTTCGTGAAGCGCCCGACTTTCATAAATGGCGGCCAGTGTGCTCACCGTTGTGCGCGTCGACTTCGAAGCCGTACATGGTTGAGCCGCAGATACCGAGCCGTCTCTGCCGAATGTGATTCTAAGGAAGCTTGCCTATGCTGGTGCTCAAGAGTAGTCACAGAGTTTTCTGAAATTCGCCAGATCAGGTGTGCTGAACGTGGAGAAGTTCAGCATGATGCACTCGAAAAAGGCCAAAAACGGCCGACCGACACACTGCTGATCATATCGCCGCAGCGTTCCGAGAATCGTCTCTGGAGCCGACCTACAGCCCGGCCCCCGCTGATCACTACGACAAACTGAACGCGGCTCCCCATACCACGCAGCCTGGTACGAAACCGGGATAGCATAAAAACACCGCTTCGGTCGGGCAGCTGTTCCCTGCACTTTTCTGTGTGCGAAGTATCTCACTTCTTCGACCCTGCAAAATGAGATTTTTCAAGCGTTTGAAACTGGTTTCAGACTCGCAAATTCCATTGGCTCGACACAGGCAAAACGGGGCAGTTCGGCTCGATCCCGGTGCATCGATCTGGCGGGAAGAATCGCTGATCGGTGTGCGTATTGCGCGTGCACTGTGTTATATTACAGCAGGAACTGGCGAACTTCCCGCCCGCGCCATAGCCGGACCGTTTGGTAACTGAGTTCTGTCCAGGAGGCAACATGCTTATGCCGACAAGGGAACAGCTGCTGCGGAGGAGGTGCCCGATTTTCCGTGGAGAGAGGGCCAAATGCGGCGCTGCGGATCACAGCGGGTCCCGGGGCTGCGTGGCTTGAGCCGCAATTCGTACCACAACAATGAGAGGTAACCTCATGAAAAGATATTTACTGAACTCACTGCCGTTGATTCTTGTGCTTGCGGCTGCGCCACAGCTGGCTTTTGCACAGATAACGGTGACGGGCACGGTTGTCGATGCTGGGTCCGGCGATCCGCTTGCCGGTGTAGCTGTTCTCGTACAGGGGACAAGTATAGGGACTACCACAGATACCGATGGCCAGTACACCATTGATGTGCCGTCCGTAGGCGACGTACTCACGTTTCGTTTTATAGGGTACCAGACACGGCAGTTGACCGTAGCGGAAGGGATGACTACTCTGGACGTCCTACTGCCGGTGAGTATCCTCGGGCTCGACGAAGTTGTCGTGGTCGGCTCTCGCCGGTTGCCGCGTCTCGTCAAGGACTCTGCAGTGCCTGTGGACGTGCTGAGCCCTACGGATCTGGTCACGGCGCACAGTACCGACATCGACGACGTCCTGCGGACACAGATCCCGTCGTATAGCGTGAATCGGCACGGCATTGACGACGAGGCCACGCTTGTGCGTCCCACAACCCTGCGAGGGCTTCCGGCGGACAACGTTCTCGTCCTTATCAACGGCAAACGGCGTCATCGCTCGGCGTCGATCGCGCTTTTGGGAAGCTCGCTCAACACGGGGGCCCAAGGCCCGGATCTCAACATGATACCGAGCATCGCCATCAAGCAGGTTGAGTTGCTCCGCGACGGTGCGGCCGCCCAGTATGGTGCGGATGCCGTGGCGGGTGTTCTCAACATGGTTCTTCGCGACGCATCAGACGGCCTGGTGCTGCGCATGCAGGGGGGACAGTATCAAGAAGGCGATGGAGAGTACGCCCACATTGCCGCCAACGTCGGCCTGCCGCTGACGAGGAATGGCTTCATGAGCCTGAGTCTCGAATGGCGAAGTGCTGCGCCAACGATTCGAAGTGGCCAACGGGCGGATGCGGCGACGCTGGCTTCGCGGGGATACCCAGTCGCCGATCCGGCCCAGATCTGGGGCAGTCCCGATGTGGATGACCACCTTGTGGGATTCCTGAACGCCGGCGTGAAGCTCGGAGCTAACGCGGAAGCATATGCATTCGGTGGATACGGCCAGCGGACCTCCGAAGGCGGCTTCTACTTCCGAGCACCCGGTACATCCAACGCGCGCGGCAGCGTATTCCGGTTTGGAAGCGGCGATGCAGCGATGCGCGCAGTGGCCGATCTGAATGAAGGCGACGGTGTAGACTGCAAGAGTCTGCCGGACTTGCCCGACCTTGACTCGGACAGAAGTGCTGTAGACGCTTTCATTCAGGCGCACCAGGGTGAGTGCTTCCTCTTCAATGAGCTCTTCCCGGGAGGTTTCACGCCACGTTTTGGAGCCGACATTTCGGACTTTAGCGGGACTGGCGGTGTACGTGGTATGACGAACTCCGGACTGACGTGGGATGTGGGCGTCACGGTGGCGAAGAGCCAGATAGACTACTTCATCTACAACACGATCAACGCATCGTATGGCCCGAACACACCAACATCCTTCACTCCGCGCAGCTACGTGCAGGATGAGCTGACGGCTGGACTGTATATGTCGTATCCCATCGAGATTTCCAGCTTCACCTCTCCCCTCAACATCGCTTGGGGTGCGGAATGGCGCAATGAGACCTTCGGGAGTTTGGCTGGTGACCTGGCATCTTGGGAACCGGGGCCATTCGCGGCGCAGGGATTCAGCGTAGGGTCCAATGGCTACCAAGGATTGAATCCGAAGTTTGCCGGCAGCTGGAGCCGCCCCAACTACGCGGTCTACATCGATGCGGAAGCTGACATTACGGAAAAGCTAGTGCTTAACATCGCAGGACGTCATGAGAATTTCTACGACACCTTCGGAAACACCATCATCGGGAAGGTCGCGACGCTGTACAGGCTGAACGATCGGGCCGCCCTTCGTGGAACGTACAGCTCGGGATTCCGCGCCCCGACGCCCGGGCAGTCCAATTTGCAGATCTTCCAGACGGGTTTCAGCGGTGACGGAAACCTGCAGGAAATCGGGCAGCTTCCGGCGGCGCATCCGATCTCGGAAGGACTTGGGGGGGGCGAGCTTCAGGAAGAGACCGCGCTGAGCTTTACGTTTGGCGGTGTTTTTGAGCTGCGCGAGAATGTAGACTTTACGATAGATTACTACGACATCACGCTCAAAGACCGTATCGCCATTACCGGCAGCATCGAGATCAATGATGATATCTCCGACATCATTGACAGAGCCAATATTTTGGGCGGGATAGAAAATTTGGCGGAAATCAAGTTTTACGCCAACGACTTTGATACCCACACGCAAGGACTCGACGTCTTGCTATCGTGGCAGGGTTCCTGGGACAACGGAGACGAAACGAACGCGACCATTGCCTATAACTGGACGAAGCAGGAACTGGAGGAATACTCGAGACCGCAGCGAATTGATACGTTTCTCGGCGAGAAACTGTCGACTCCCGTCGAGCTGACACTCCTTACCAAGCGGCGCCAGATCGAGCTCGAATCGCTCAATCCGAAAAATCGGGTCGTGATGGCGGTACACCATCATTATGGTAATCTGCACGGACTCTTTAGACTGAATTACTTTAGCGACTGGCAGGCCTGCGTGTTCGGTAACAATACGTGTGCTGGCGACCTACTGCAGACGTACGAAGGAGGCTGGATCGCTGGCGCCGAGGTCGGGATCGAATTCAACCAAGGTGCGATTCGGTTTGCGGTCGGAGTGAACAACATTCTCGACAATGTTCCGAATGCGCCGCAGGTGGAGACTGACGGTCAAGGTAATCTGCGCCCCTCCACAACCCCGTGGGATTACAACGGCAGGGCAGGGTATGTGCGTATAATGGCCGACTTGTTCTGACCGTTACCGTCCATTTACGGCCATATTCAACGGGCGGCTCCTCAGGGGCCGCCCGTTTTGTTTTGTGGTCTACCGGTTCGTTCTAAACGGCACGGCAGGAAGTCCCTCTTTATTGTACAGACTGGCGTTTGACGGATTGTCGGCCCATGCGTACCTCACGTCGACTGGTTTTGACACCACCGGGCTGGAGACGATGACGGTATTCTTGTCAATGCGAGCATCAGCCCACACAAACGGTCCGTCCAAGCCCGCTACGGCGAAGCCTCCGAGTTCAGAGCCACGGGCGACAAGGCCTGATCCTACGTGATCGAAATGAATGATGACGCGTGCACCGGACACCGTGTGCTCACGATACACGGGCCCTGAGTGCACGAGATCTTCGTCATAGGCCAGATTGCGGGCGGCAAGGGCAAGCCGGCTGCCGACGTCCTGCTTGTTGCGTGGATGAATGTCATCGGCCTCGCCGATATCGATCGTTATGGCCTGGGCCACGCCGTCAAGTCCGGTCACAGCGGCCGATTGGGACTCGCGTAAAATCGCCCAGTTGCTTTCACCAGGCTCCGGCTCGGCCGCACGAAAGTTGGCCAGCGAGACGAAAAGAAATGGGGCCTCCGGAGCGCCAAAGGCTTCGCGCCAGCTTGTGATGAGAGATTGGAATTGTGCGGCATACCGAGCGGCATCATCTGGATTGCCTCCGTTGGACTCTCCCTGGTACCACAGAAAGCCCGTGATGGGGAAGTTAAGGATCGGGTTCACCATCTTGTTGTAAAGCAGTGTCGGCAACTGATTCACGCCGGCCGCCTGGTTGATGGACACCATGCCGACACGGAAGGTCCAGCTGCCGTCAAGCGTGACCGTTGCTGACGAGGTGACCAGCCGAAGTGCATCCGCGTCACCGTAGATTCCGCCCCGCCCGCCCGTATCGGTTACCCGGACGACTATCACGTTCGGTCCGGCTCGCAAAACGCCTGCTGGCACAGTGTACGTACGGACGTCTCTTACGCCCGTTGTTTGCCCCACCAGATGCCCGTTGACCCACGTCATGTCATTGTCGTCAATGCGATCCAAAT
>JAAXGO010000345.1 GCA_012267425.1 Rhodothermales bacterium | reverse complement strand
CTGCTGGCGCAGGTCCGCATTGAGCAGGATCTGCCGCCCGATCCGCTCGCCGCGCTGCGCGCCGACGACTACGCCGCCCGCGTCGCCGCCGAACGCGGCACCGCCGAAACCGGCGGCGGCGGATACCCGGGCTGACGGGTCGCGGCCGGTTTCGGCCAGTCCTGGCACCGGAGTCCGGAGTCTTCTCGTCGTCGTGACCATCCGATACGACCCGTCGTGGAATCTCGCGCATTCGTCACGCACTGCGAGTCACTTGACAGCCCGAAGTCGGATGCGGGACCCTATCTGGGTGGCAAGGGAGTAGTAGTGTGCCGTCCCGGAACGCAAGTAGTGAATCGTGTCGTTCGAGCTCGGAGTGCGTCGTTGAGACGCAAAGTAAGCATGGTCCGACCGCGGCGTGCGATCGATTCACGAGGTACTCTCGTGGCCCGACACTCAAATAACCCGAAGCGCAGGATCGCTCCGCCGGGGTCTTGCGATCTCGAACGTCTGCGGCACAAGGCACGCTATGTCGGTAGTGCGCACCACAAAACACGTCCTGCTGACTATTGTTTCGACCCGCCTACCGCTCCCAGGCCCCATAAGTCCGTATGTGACGACATCCGCATCATTAGATGCCGGGAGGCCAGGCGGTTGCTCCGGAGCGGTATCGCACGTGGCATGGTAAGTCGCTATCGGGTAGACGGACTTCCAAAGTACATCTGGGCGGTCGATGAAGCCGGGGAAGTATATGAAGCGAAACTCGACGCGAACCGAGCGTATCACGGTTATCGACTGCGTAACAATGATCAAGCGATGCGCAGGCTCGTCACGAAAGAATGGAGACGGCGGTGAGAGAGAGCTTAGGTTTTTCGCTGGTCCCGGAAGTACTGGACAGTGGATCACCGGAAGAGCGTTCTTGTTTCGGGATGTTGAGTGTCCGAATCGGCAACTCAATCCTGACCGAAGGAGTCGATCAGCACAGTTCCCGGAGCTGTGATGGACCGCTCGTTTCGGGTTACCATTTCGCTGAGTGGTTGGCGTGGAATTGGTGGCGCTTACGCTGGGAGTGGTGGTATCGTCAAGGCTCCCCGGAGCAAGTCGTTTGTGACTGGGAATTTGCGCACTCCATGTCTGCCATCGGAGAGGGATACGCGTGGCCCAATCTGACCATCGCTTCGGATGGTTATCAGACCGCTATTGTGTCCGACCCGACCCACGATGATCGAGCGATATTTCGCTACATTAGCGGGCAGACAATATTGATTCCGGCAAAGCATCTGGAGTCGGCGATCGATCACTACATGTCCTCGATCCTGACAAGGCTGGATGGCGATGGCATCCAAGGGACGAATCTTCAGAGTCTGTGGAGTGAACTGACTGCGGAGCGCCAACAGTCAGAGACAGCTTTTTTTCGACGGATGGAGGCGCGCCTTGGCTGTGATCCGGACGAGCTCGATCAGTCAGCATTGAGGAGCCGCTGGTTGGGTGATGCAGACCGGTTCGGGACAGGTGCGCTTGAGGAGTTAGCGTCGCACGTCGCCTACACGGGTGCCCAGTCCGAAGTAATGTCGGCGAACCATATCATCGAGATCGCATACCAAAACGGATTCGACGCTGATCGACGAGACGCGGTTGGGTTGGATCTACCCGATACCGAAATGGAGTTGGGAGATGTTGAGGCTTGGCGGGTCGGTGAAGACCGCGCGCGTAGGCTTCAACTGCAGGAAGGGTTGGACACGGAGAAACGTGTGTCGAACGAACTCTTGGCGTCTCTAGCAGGCGTTACGGAGCGTGCTTTGTTGGACCCTCGACCGATCGGGGAGATGTCCTTTTTCCTGAACGACGGCGATTTCGCAGATCGTGTTGTCCTTGCATCATCCTGGGAAACCGGACGGCGTTTCGCGCTTGCCCGGTTAGTGGGAGATCGATTGTTCGGTTGGGAAGACAGCTTGTATCCCGCAACAAGATCCTACAGCTATCGCCAGAAGGCGCAGCGGGCGTTTGCCGCCGAGCTGCTGAGTCCATTTGAAGCAGTGAATAACATGCTCGGCGCGGACGACTCTGAAGAACGGCAAAATGAGATTGCACAACATTACAATGTTTCGCCTAGAACGATTGAATCGATGCTGGTGAACAAGGGAAGGATTAGCCGCGAAGAAGCGGCGGGCATCGTAAGTCAGAACCATAGTTGGGTGACCGGATGAAGCGATCTGTGATTCGTCGCCATCCGAAGGAGAAGACACGAGACCGCATTGGTCAGTCGGGGGC
>JAAXGO010000344.1 GCA_012267425.1 Rhodothermales bacterium | reverse complement strand
TCGGGCCACTGGTCCATGTCGTCGTTGTCGTCGACGAGCGAGTAGATGGGATTGTTCAGTTTGTTGCCGCCCTCATTGAAATCCGTGTCAATTGGATCTTGGCGCAGGGTGTTGAAATAGTAGGACGTGCCCGTGGTGCGCTGATCTTCGATATCCAGGTCCACTCCGTCTCGCCCTAGGTCGGGTCGAGCCTCGGCGTTTTGCCGCGCCGGTGACTTGAAAGCGTACGTCTGATACTTGGGCCCGATCCTGAACGACTCAAAACCCAGCGAGAGGCCGGACAGGCGCTTTTGCACGTTGATGAACCAGGCGAAATCGCGATAGTCGTTGCGATCCCCTGCGCGTGCGGCGTATTGGGCATAGTGGGTACTGCGCGCTATTTCGCCCCTTATATCGAACCCCTTCAACTCCAAGCGCGCGTTGCAACCGAGAATCTCTTGCCCGGTCTGCATGCCGTGCTCGAAGACGACCCGACGCCTGTTGGACTGGTCCACGACATTGCCTTCGGCTCGTCGCACGATTGTGAAATCGGTGGAGCGGTCGTCGGCTCTATTCCTCGACGGGTCGAGGAAGTCGTGGTCCTGGCGGATCAGGATGCGGTAGTCGTTGGCTACCAGCGCGGAAAATTCGAACCCGACCGCGCTGTCGGGCACGGCGAAGATGTAATCGACGAAGACCGGCAGCAGCAGGTCGCTGCGGTCGGCGAAACGTCCGCTGGCTTCGAGGTGACGCGGCCCTTCGACGACGCCCTCCGACCGCTCGATGCGCGCCGGCAGGACTTCCTCGAAGCGCTGCTCACCGCTTTCGCGTATCTGGACCGTACCTCTTACATCGAATACTTTCGCACCTCCGAGGCCGTCGTCGGGCGAATCGTCTTGGAAGCGCACGACCAACTCTCTGGGTACGGTGAAGGGCGGGGCCAGTCCTTTGCGCGTGTTGGTCCCGAAGCCCTTGGTACTGTCGAAGCGATGCATGTTCACGAACGTGGCACCGAGCATTAGGAAGTCGCCCACGTGGCTCTCCCAGTGGCCTCCCATCAGGAAAAGCCCGTCGAAGATTGTCTGACGTTGCCCCCCTGGTCCTAACTGGTTTTTGAGTTCGAGTTTGAGCGGGTCGGAAAAACGCGAGATCAGAACGGTAAAGCGGTTGTTGGCCGAGGCCTGGTCCCAGCGCACTCCATTGTAGCGGGCTAGGTCCAGGGTCAGCGGCGTGAACGAGGTGCGGATGGCATCGCCCACCATCACTCGCGTCGACCAGCCGCCGAAGGCGTCGTCGGCAATGATCAGATGGCGCAGCCAGTTTTGGTAGAACCGACCCTTGAGGAGCACACTGCCAGGTTGCCCCTTGTTGGCGGCGCGGAACTCCTCCATGCGGAACACCTCGTAGCCTTCGGTCAGGTAGCTGCCGAAGGCGTCATAGCGCTTGAAGATCGGGATGCCCTCGCGGTAGTGCTCGTAGTCGATCCAGCCATAGTTGAGATAGGGGGCCGAGTAGCGGGAGATGTACGGGTCGCGGAAGCGCCCTTTGGTTAGCACTAGGGCCTCCTTGATCTCCCCCTCACTCTCTTGGGCACCGACAGCGCCCGGAAACAGCAAGAGACTTGCTAGCAGATAGCGCACTATGGACTTTGCGGTCTTCATCGCACCACCGAGCCGATCCCCGAGAGGAAGCGGACGAAGAATCGGTTGAAGGCTAGGTCCTCTTTCCCAGAATCGTCGAAATCGATTTCCTGACGCATTACCCCGATCTCGGTACCGATGTTATAGCCTTCGTATTTCGTCTGGCTGAACCACATCAGGAGCCAAGTCGTGCGCTTTGAGTCATTGGTCTCGTCGACAAAATCCAAGCGGCGGTCAATCAGCCCAGGAAGCCCCTGCAGGCCTAGACGCAGTTGCGAGCGTACAGTCAGTGGATAGTCAACCCGCAGAATGGGTAGTACCTGCAAATTTTTGAAGAGCGGCGCGGGGGCACTTTCGCGGCCGCGGAAGCGGTAGAGCGCCTTGAAGCGGGGCTTGATTTCCAGCTTGCCGAGGGCGTAGGCATAGTCGGTGCGCAGCACGGCTCCGAAGAAATCGAGGTTGTCTTCGGCTTGCATCTCCCCTGTGGCGAAGCGATGCTCCCGCTGATGGTTGAGGTCGTAGCGCATTTTTCCCGCGATGTTCCAGTGTGCTGCGGGCTGAAATTCGACCTGCAGTAGGCCGCGGTTGACGAAGCTGTCGCGGGCTTCGAGTCGGTCGGCAAAAAAGGTCTCGGTATAGCCGCCGATGCCCTCGCGCAGGATATAGCGGAAATAGTCGTTGGAGATGTCGTCGTTGACGTCCTTGCTCTCGTGGTTCAGGCGTATCCGCCAGCGCGAGGCGAAGCGTCGGTCGAAGTCGAACCGGCCGTACAGTGCTTCGTTCGTACCCTGTGCAGCAATTTGTTCTACGTCGTAGCGTCCCAGAGTCACCCTAAGACCGCGCACCGGCTCGCAACCGACGAACAGGTGCAAGCCGCGCTCGTCTTTGTAATAAGGATAGTTGGCGAGCAGGTCGTCTTCCCAAGCGTCGGTAATGGAATTGTTGTTGAAATCATCGCCAAAGTAGAATTCGTCTGGATCGGTGAAGTACATCAGGAAAGGCTCGTCGTAATCGGCGAACTGGTTGCGGTTGCGATTGGTGTCGGCATGGCCGTCTTGGTCGAGGTCGAAGAAGGGGAAAATACTGCCCTCGCGCGGTCGGTCTAGGACCAGCCAATTGTCCGGCATCTCGTTGTAGAGCATGTTGTCGTTGTCGTCAACTAAGGAGAAAAACGGCGTACTAGTGACGATACCGACGTTGCGGTAAAAGCTCTGACGTGGCTCGTTAAAGAAGAACACCTCGCCCAAGGGCGCGTTCGCCTCTGCGGGGTGGGGGTTGTAGGAAGTGTATCTGGCTCCGACGGAGAACAATTCGGCACCGAGTTGGAAGGGTTTGAGGTCCTTCGCCAAGACCAGATAACCGGCCGCGTCGTCGAAGTTGCTGCGCTTGCCCGGCAGCGTAGGGTACTGGAAGTGGTTGCTGCTCTTGGCGATCTCACCATGCACATCCAGCCCCGGTACTATCAGCTTGCCGTTGAGCCCCATCACTTCTACCCCCGTCGCCATGCCGTAGTTGAAACGGATGATCTTCTTGTTCGACATATCGCCGATGTTGTCTTCGGCGCGGCGGATAATGGAGAAGCCGGTCTCCCTGTTCTCTCCGCTACCGCGCAGTGGATCGGTCACAAAGAAGTGCTTCTGGCGCATGGAGATTTTGTAGTCATTAGC
>JAAXGO010000343.1 GCA_012267425.1 Rhodothermales bacterium | reverse complement strand
GTTCCAGCGGAATTCAGGCTAACCCACGATAACCAATAAGTGGCTGAATCTTCCACGTTTCTAGGAAGAACAGCTGAGCGATAAGCTCGTGTCCAACAACAAATTGAGACCATACTGCTGCGAACACGCGTGTCCAAGGACGGCCACGATCAAAAGACCACACTGAGACTTATCCGGAGGGTATGCAACGTTGGACTGGACGCGGGGCTTCGTCCACTGTAGGACGTCGTAGCTCTGAGGATATGACTCACTTGGTACCAGGCATTCAGATTCCACAGAAATGACGTGCCCGGACCTCGCCCATCAGTCAATTCGAACTGAGCCAGTCCGTGTGTTTTCGTTTCGTCGTCGATCAGCACCGAAGCACCCTCTGCACGTGCCGATATGTTGAGACGCCGAACAAGTGCGTACCGTGCCGTCACCGGGATCTTCCAGATGCGCGCCGATGTGCCGGACCCTCCCGAAGTCTTGTCAGCAAATGCGACGCCAGCAGAAATCTGAATACCATCAGACGGACTATACGACACTTTCGGTTCCACGCTAAGACTCCGTATGTCGTACGTGCGCGACGAGAATGTCTCGCTGACCTTTTTTGTGCGTTCGGATGAGCTCCTGAGCCGGATGGCCCATCGTATACCCGGCTTCAGGCGAGCTTCTGCCCTCCACAATCGCACGAAATGAGTTTCCTTGCCTGCAGCGAGCTCATTGAGGCTGCGTAGCTCGTTGAACGTCAGATTGAACCCATAGTCCGGAAGGTTTCGGAACAGAAACAGATCCTGTTGCACGCGAATCGTGCCCTTTAAGGTATGTACTTGGCTTCTTAACGCATTCGGCTTAAGCAAGTAGACCTCGGATAGCTGCGGATTGCGGCTCTTCTCCTGTATTTGGACTGTCGTCCGTGCGAATACACTACGTAGAATACGCTTCCACGCTGTTCGGGAGCCTTTCCAGGCTCGTGCCGGATCCAACGCAACTGTGAAGCGTGCCTGCACGCCGATGACGGACTGCAGAGAATCTGAGGGGATCAGCGTCCGAGCATACAATCCCTCGTCTTGTACGCGCTCCGGCAGAAACTCATCGATCTGCGGTACGCCATCTCCATTGTCGTCCTCCCAAACGTAATCGCCAAGTTCCGGGCCGGTACGGATGTAGATCTCCTGCAACGTTGGCGTGCGCTCGGTCAAGGCTTCGTACAACCAGTCCGTAAGCACAGCACGCTTCCACGGCTGCCATCTCCCCGACCAGCGCATTACGACAGATTCTCCATCTCTCAACTGCTGTTGTGTCCGCAAGTACTCGGTGTACGAGCGATGACGAATCCCGACGCGCCCCTCCATGCGGAATGTCCTCGCCGGCCTCGTGTCGAAGTTCGCCTCTATGGTGAGGCTCTTGCCCCCGTCGTGCAGAAGTCCCTCTGCCCACACGTCCTCCTCGCGCAGTTCGAGCTGAGCACCGAATTCATTCGGACCAGACTCGAAGCCAATGCCGGGGCGATACTCTGTAAAGGCAAAAGACGTAGAGGCAAGCCTGTCAGTGTCTGCCACACGTTGCCGGCGGCTTTCTCGTTCCACCTCGAACCAAAGCGCAACTTTGCCGACCGGTTGCTCGATGCGCCCACGCTGCCGAATCCACCGACCGTCCTCATTCCGGACGGCATCGTCGCTTCGAATCTGCTCAGAACGAGCGGAAGCACGCGGCAGAGTCCTTTCACGCAGTGTGAAGGCCACCTCTTTACGTATGCCGGTAAACGAATCGTCCAGCCGGATCCGCCCCATCGTTGTAGTAAGAGATGATGTCGTTGATAGGGCCCATTCAAGATGTGCCTCGTCTATCGTCTCATTGCCACTCTGCAGGCGGCTCCCGCCCTGCCCTACAGCCCTCGAATCCAGATTCCACCGACGCGCGAATTCAACCGGCCGAGTGCGGTTGAACGTCGCGAATCGATCCCCCGTGTATCGTCGCCGTGCAGCCCCCCTAATCGTGCCTAATTCCAGGCTGCTAAGGCTCACCTCTGTCTGGCGCAAAATAATGCCCCCAATCCACGCCTGGGAAAAGTCATTGTCAGCATCGCGGTCTGAAAGGCGGTTTTCGTCGAGCATCGACTGCGCCCATTCGCCGTGAATCTCGAGTCCCCGCACCGCTTCGAAGCCGCCACGCAAATCCACCATACGCTGCTGCTGCGGCCTTGGAAGCAAGCGCGTTGCGTCGTATGCGCCAGCCCCCGGTCCGCGAAACTCGTACAGGATCCCGTTTGCCGTGCGGCCTTCGCGTACGTACGAGCCGTTTCCGGCACCAACGTGCGAAAATGATACTCTGTAAACAGGTGTTTCGGGCGTCCTTGTGACAGCAATGTAGTAAACGGTCGCCTCACCCGCGATCACGGTATCACGCTGCGTGTACTGCACGAACGGTGCCTCAGCTTCGAAGGGGACCTGCACTGCGGAGCCTACTGCCGCCACCGAATCACCAAGTAATGCCAAGAGCGACCGATCCTCTTCCGTGAGCCCGAATTCTTGGCCGAAGGTGCGCCCATCCGCTTCGCGCAAGAATGTCGCCCCAAATCGACCGCGTGCACTTCCGTCATCGCGCCGTGCGAATAACACCTCGGAATCGACTCCGGCAAGAGTTCGGGTGAACTCCGTCGTACGGTATTGAAACTCAATCAGGACCCGATTGTCCGCACGCATAAGGCGATTGGACGTAAACGTGACCTCGCCCGTTGCATAGTCAATTGCGTAGTCATTCGTCTGCCCACGCTGAGCGGCCACGCCGTCCACGTATACGGATTCGCTGCCGGGTACGACGAATATGAATCGCTCACCGCTTACCCCTTCGAGGCGGTAGGGTCCTTGCACGCCGTCAATTATCTGGATATCCTGACTGCGAAAAATGCCTCTGGCAGTAGCCCCAATCACCTGGGTGGATACGCTGGGTATATCCAGGTTCGCACCAGCCCCCTGGACTTTGCGGTAGAAGCGGGCGAATTCACTCCGATCGTATCGAACTTCAAAGTCCCCAAGCTTCGCCGTACCACGGTCCGTTTTCATCTCGATGTACACCCGGTCGAGTTCGTCCAGGCGTTGCGTCGTGCCTTCAGGAAGAATGGGCGTGCTCTCGTCAGTCAGGATAGCCTGCACCTCTACTCCATCAGCAATGGTGCCGTCCATTTGCAATCGGAGTCCGGATTCGACTGTCGCATCGCGATTGTTGCCGGCGAGGATTCCCCGCGTGATCGAGCCAGTTCGCCGAAGCTCGGCACCCGCAGGTGTTTCTGGGATCGAAGCCGGAGGAATGGTTACAGTAGCAGGGCCTTCTCCGCCATCACTCGTTCGCCGTACCGCCTGCCGATACCTGTCCTTAAAAACGAATCCCCACGTGCGGTACACTGCGGTGAGCGTAGCTTGGCCGTCCTGCGGAAGGTCGCCAATCCAGAGACGGCCGTATCTGTGGTCAATCCGGTATCGTGTATCCGGAAGCAGATCACCTTCGAGATAGATCGCCAATGAACCCTCGCGGATGAAGGGTCTCAGCACGAAGGGTTGCTTGCCGCCGACGTCCAATGAGTCGCGAAAGAGGTCGAGATCCTCAAGAGGCGTCTGACCCGGAGTGAAACGCGCCGGCAACAGTGTTCCGACCGTACACAGTACACAAAGGAGCCGAACGCGCATTGCACCGGCATGACAGTGTGAATTCTTACGGTAAAGCTTCTGCGATGAGTGGAAGTCTCCGTGGCATGGAGCGTTCGCTGCAGCGCTGGCAGCCCAGCCGCCGTATCGAGGCACCGCAAGACCTGTCAAAGCGCCTGAAGGTGCAAATCGCCGGCATGTAGTTCAGAGTTCTGCAGTAGTTGGTCAAGTCCAAGACACCGGTGCGGACATTGCCACCGATACCTCCGAAACCCGTCGATTCATCTACGGGTCCCTTCTGCGACGGAGGGCGGCGTTGAATTCGGCATCGATATTTGCCGGCGGCTGTGTTAGCAGACTCACTAGAATCGTCAGCGCCCCTCCTACCAGGAAGCCCGGGAGCATTTCATACAGGTTGTAGAATTGCGATTTGAATGCGACTACCCAGATCAAGACCGTAAGGCAACCGCCGATCATGCCGACCAGCGCTCCCTGGAGCGTTGTTCGGCGCCAGAACAGTGAGCACAGAACTACCGGAGCAAATGCCGACGCGAGTCCCGACCATGCGAAAAGCACGAACCAGAAGATCACCTGAACTTCCTTGAGCGCAAACGGTATCGCTACAAGGCCCAATACGATCGTCGTCATTTTACCATAACGCGTGAGCCGTCGGTCGGAAAACGAAGGACGCAATACCTTCTGCAACAGGTCACGCACGACGGACGACGAAGCAAGGATGAGTATCGAATCCACAGTAGACATGATTGCGCCTGTGACGACAACGACAAACAGGCCGGTTATCAGTGCCGGGAAGAGCTCCTCGCTCATGACCGGCATAACAGTTTCAGGATCGTTTAGCACCGGAAACACCACACGTCCCGCAATGCCGGCGAATACGGCTCCCAGGTCAAAGATGATGATGCAGACGATTGCTATGAACCCGCCGTGCACGATCTGACGGTCGTCGCGGGCTGCCATGAAACGCGTCAGCAGTTGTGGCGCAGCCAAAAAGCCGAGTCCGATCCCGGCGAAGCTCAATGCACCGAGTATGCCCTGGGCCGACCAGCCGTGCTGCCCGAAGACCATAAGGAGTGCCGGGTCCGTCGCTCGGAGAGTCTCGATCATCGAACTCCATCCGCCGGCACTATGGATTCCGACCAAAGCCAGGACGAGCAGCCCGCCAGCCATCAAAAGGCCCTGTACGAAATCCGTGTAGGCCACAGCCTTGTACCCTCCGACACTTGTGTAAAACAGTGTGATAGCAGCGCCGAGGAGAACTCCGCCGGCGTAACTCGTCCCCATAAAGGTCTCGAAGGCCTTACCGGTAGCGACGAGTTGCGCGACGAGGTATGCCGTAACCATGCCCAGGATGATGACCGTACTGACGATGCGCAGCCGGTTCCTGTCGTCGCGGAATCGCGCCTCCAAAAAGTCGGGTACCGTAATGGCTTCGTATCGGTCCGAGTAGGCCTTGAACGGACGAGCAACAAGCAGCCAAGCCACCGCGACACCGAGCACTTCACCGAATACGACCCACAGTGCGTGGAAGCCGACCAAGTAACCCATTCCGGTCAGACCCAGAAGCAACCAGCCGCTTTCTCCCGTCGCATTTGCGCTGAAAGCGATAACCCATGAAGGCAGCTGCTTTTCGGCGAGATAGTATCCTTCGACAGTACCCGATACCCGTCGGCCCCACACGCCCAGCCCCAGGAGTACGACCAGATATGCAATGAAGACGATCAGTACGGGGGCAGAGACCATCTGAACATCCGTAGTATTCCCAATCCATTCCGGCTACGAAAACTGCCAATCCTACAATGCTGCCGCTTGCAAACACGGATTGGCATGCAGCCTGTGTGACTCGATGATGAAACGAATTGTGGGCTCAGCCTTCAGCTCGTGCCGCCGCACGCGCCAGGCGCTCGAGAGCGTCGTCTATCTCGTCTTTGCTAACCAACATGGATGGGCCCATTCGAATGACGTGTCCATACTGTCCGCCTATTCCAAGAAGGAGGCCCTCGTCCTTGGCAGCTTCCAAGAGTGCCTGTGCCTTTTGAGGTGCCGGTGTTTTTGAAACACGATTCTCTACCAATTCCAGCGCCTGCATGAGTCCCATCCCCCGGACCTCCCCAATCCAGTCATAACGGGCGTAGAGTTGATCAAGTCCTTCTCGCAACTGGCATCCGCGCTCATGAGAACGACGTGGCGTGTCTTCGCAGCGCATTACATCAATCGTGGCGGAGGCCGCCGCCATCGCCAAAGGATTACCACCGTAGGTTGAAATCGACTTGGCTGTCCAAGCTGCTGCGATGTTAGGCCGGGTTATCGTGGCTCCGACCGGAAAGCCGTTCGCTATTCCTTTGGCCATAACCATGATGTCCGGCGTCACATCCCAGTGTTCGATGCCGAACCACTTGCGGCCAGTGCGCCCGAATCCCGTCTGGACTTCGTCGGCGATGAATAGGCCGCCATACTTGTGAATAATGTCTGCCGCTAGTCGAAAGTACCTTGGCGGCGGCACGATATATCCGCCAACTCCCTGGATCGTCTCGGCAAAGAAGGCTGCCGGTTTACCGCTCGTGGTAGTCAGGATGACTTCCTCGATGTCTTGGGCGAATTGCTCTGCCGGATCTCCTACCGGATCGAAATGACTCCGGTAGAGGTATGGCGATCGAGGATGCTTTATCCCCGGAAAGGTTGTCGGAGTCGGCCGCCAGGAAGCGTGCGCGGTGAGATTTGTCGCGAGTACACTTCTGCCCGAATAGCTGAGACGAAGAGCAATGATCTCCGTGCGTCCGGTGTACAGCTGCGCCAACGTGATCGCCGTTTCGACAGCTTCCGTTCCACTGTTGGTGAAAAAGCTGCTTCTAAGGCCTCTCGGCGCGATTTCAGCCAGCTTACGCGCCACTGAAATCTGCGGCACGTTGATGTACAACGTGGACGTATGTCCGAGTAGCGCCGCTTGATTGCTAATCCGCTCGACCACGTCTTCGTGGCAATGTCCAATGGACACCGCCAGTATGCCTGAAAAAAATCGATGAACTCCCGGCCATTAACGTCGACAACGTTGACGCCGCGTCCTTCCACGAGGACCAGCAGATCCGAATAAAGTGGTTTAACACAGGGGGAACAGCAGCGCCTCGTGGGCCTTGCGAAGCATCCTGTCGTACCGTGCCATGTTTCTGTTAGGCAAATTGATCAGGGTGCCTACACGTCACCGGAGACGATAATGTCATCGGAGAGCTCGTTCGTGTCATCAGGGCGTATTTCTATACCGCTGCTGTGAAGCAACTCGCCGCAGACACGGATGCCCTCCAACAGGCCGCCAGCAAGGTTCCCTGCCTTAATCCCCTCACGAATACGCAACACGACATCGGACCAGTCATCGGCTGTCACCTTCCGGTTAATGCCAGCGTCTCCCAAGACCTCGATGCGGTGCTCGAAAAGCGAGACATACAGGAGTATGCCCGTACGGTCACGAGTATCGAAGACTTCTCTTTCCACGAATGCCTGAAGTGCCCTCCGGTGCACGAACTTGGCGAGACGCTTTCGCCCTGCGAGTACTCGCTTGAATGACGGCACGAACGCGGCAAGACCTGCTGCCGTCAAGCCTGCGCCGACGATTACGAGTGCCTGGCTTGACCCGGCGTAGAGCCAGGAAAGTTCCCACCCCGTGTAGAGAGTCGAAACCATCAACAGCGCGCAGTAAGCGAATGCTCCTCCGAGCGCGGCTGCCTTCCAAATTGCGATTTCGTAGTTCGCGCTTTGGGTAGCGACGTATGGCACGATTTCACCTGACGTGTGCTTTTCCGCCTCGGATACCGCGTCACGGATGTTCGCTCGATCTTCCTTAGAGAGCAGCTCTTTCATGGTTAAGGATACTCGTTGGTACGTCAATGCAGCGGCACGCGCTCCCTTGCACGCAGCCGTTTATCTGACTTATCGTGAATGACGAATCTGGTGAAGCCGGCGTGTGAGCACGGCGTGGGCCGTCAGGCTCATGACAGACAGCAAGACCGCTATAGCGACCAGGCGCAAGGCGGCCGGTTCTCCACCGATCTGGTTGATTCGTGTAAAGATCGCCAACGGAATTGTACGCGTTTTTCCCGGAAGGTTGCCAGCCAAGACAATCGTGGCGCCGAACTCGCCGACCGCACGGGCGAATGCCAACACGATTCCGGCAGCGATGCCGCGGGCTGCAAGCGGCAATGTCACATATCGGAAGGCAGCCCAACGTCCTCCGCCGTAGACATGTGCGGCCTCTTCCCATTCAGGATCGATCTGTTCGAAGGCAACGCGAACGGTCTGGACTAATAGCGGAAAGGCAAGAATGCCCGCCGCCAGGGCAGCTCCCCAGGCAGTAAAGGCAACTTGAATACCGAGAGCATTGTCAAGCCACCTTCCTACGGCTCCTTCGGGACCCAACAGGATGAGAAGTAGCAGGCCTGTTACTACCGGTGGCAGTACCAGCGGCAGTTGAACGATGTTCTCGACAACGAAGAGAAGTGAATTGCGCTGCCGAGCCAGCGTGTGAGCTACGACGATTCCAAAAGGAAGACTGGCGCCCACGGCCAGCACAGCCACGCGGATCGACAGACCAACAGCTTCCCATTCTTCCGGTGAGAGCATCATTGCATACTCCACTCGGCGCGATCCTGAATCAGTTTGGCCACGCAGCAATACCACCTGTCGAAAGCGGTCTGTTCAGGTTGCACGATACCTGGCCGAGGGAAGTCTTGGTGAAGGCTTGTGTACTGAGTGGCCCGATACATATTAGGCCCTTGCGACGTCACCGTGGGATATTCGCCGAAGATTATGAGGTAGCCTATGCATGCTTAAGCGCAATGTACGGGATCTATCGGACGACAAAGCGAATGTCTGGCGAGATCCTGACAGGTTATTCCTATGTCGATCCTGTTGAGTTTGTGATTCAGTGCGGCAGCGACGGTGAGGGTATGATACAACTTCATAAATGATATAACAACAATAACTTACAGAACTTACGACGGAGCCGTTACCTCATTATGTCCCTCTTCCCGAACGGGAATCCAATCGACGGCATCGGCAGTCTTTGGACGCTCGGCCATGCCGACCGAACACCCCCGCGTCCGGCACCGCTGGCCGACATCAGTCCCGCAAGCCCTGCCCAGTCCTTACAAATCTGACCTTACAACGGGCTCTTTCAGGGCATCTACTTTGCAGAGTGACGTGTCTTGAATGGGTGGTTTTGCAGCAAGTGACGTAGAGTTCCTTGAAGTGGATGACTTGTTGGTGTCGCTGACACCTCGCTTTGTGCTATGTCGCTAGCCCTGCCCAGTAACCATAATGCTGAAGAGCCT
>JAAXGO010000342.1 GCA_012267425.1 Rhodothermales bacterium | reverse complement strand
ATGTTAGCAAACAGGGCGTATGCGCCCGGGTGGAATCCCTTGAGCTGCTTCCGTACTCGGCAAGTAACGTGGNGCTGCAGAGCGGGCTTTCACCGGGATCGTTCATGCAGAAGAGCTCCTCATACGCTGCATCCCACGATGCCGGGAAGTAGAGTCCCCGCTCCTGTACCCATCCATCCCATGCCGAGGGCAAGATCTCGTTGGGCAGCCGCATTAGCACGTGCTCCGGCCTATTCACCGTAACCAGAGCATCTTCCCGCGTCACGCGGTCTCGCCCGAGCATGAGCGGATATGGCGCGAATGGTACTACATCTCTTGCACTCTGGTCAACAGGACCCGGGCTTCCGGCATTCCATTCAAACGTCTTGTGGTAGTTAACGACCAGGTGCCCGCCACGTCGTACCCACTCCAAAAGCTGATCGTTGTGCACGCGGAGGTCTTGCCGAATCAGGTAACCCCGGATGTCAACGACGATTGTGTGCAGCCCGTCAAACCGCCCGCCCGCCAAGGCCAATGAATCCAACATGACGAAGTCGACACCCAGTTCTTCCAGCGCCCTCTCAAGCGTGTCATCGTAGCTCGCGACGATGCCCACCTTCAGCCCTGGCGCAACACGCACATCAAAAGCTCGTGCAGTCAATTCGATTGGCGCCAGCGTGTGCGCACCTGGCATGCCAATCACCTGTATCGAGAGTGTATAGTCCCCGGGAGCAAGGTCGTCCGGGACATGCAGATGCAGCGTATCGGAGATTTCGGAGTTGGTGTCCAGATCGATCTCAACCTGTGCTCCCCTAACAGGAACACCAGCACAATTGAGCACCGCATCAAGTTGAAGCTCCGTTACGTCTGGGTCGTATGCCTTCACCGTGAACGGCACTGAGTTGACGCCATGTCGCAGGCGTATCACCTCCGCTGCAGATTCGATGTGCACCGGCGGCGCGATGTCCAGCGGAACATACCCAGCCGCCTGTAAACGCCCGCTTTCAGCCTCGTACACCGAATAGACGACAGGAGGATGGCTCAGCTGACGCTTGTACTGATACTTCCAGGCAGGGACGGTAGGCACGGCTCCTTGTTCGACGGTGAGTGTCGCCGATCCCTCGGAATCAGGTGGCAAGTACAGTGTGGTATCGATTGCGCCGTGAAACACCCACACCGATGCGCCGCTCGGCATAGCCTCCAGACTCCAGCGTATGGTTGTCTGCTGACCCGGAACGACGATGGCGTGGTCAACAGAGAATGCACCATCTGCAAGCGGTGGTATGCGACCCGAGTCAATGAGGTAGGTGACATCGGGCACCGGCGTCTCCTCCCGATCAAGCCCTTCAAAGAGGTCGCCAGGCGCAGTCCCAGCTACGTCGGTACTCCGTAGAAGACTGAAATGCGTTGTATCAATGCGTCGCAGTCGGTCGGCAAACTGACCCATGCCCTGCGACGCATGGTGATCGAGTGCATCCGCTGCATTCGCAGCATAGGACTGCCCGGTCGAACTCATATCACCGACCGGGACAGCAGCATCGTAAGCGGCTTCCGGCCCCGAACGCCAGTGCCGCAGATACAGCCGCTTCGGCTGCCAGAGATCGACTCCGTCTTCCTTCAACTGTTCTGGCAGAAAGGACGGATCGTCAGCAAGTGCAAATGCCTTCCAAGCCGCGATACCGACCGCCTGGTGGTGCCCGTGTTGCCGCTGCGACCCTACGGTAACAGTGTCGTGATTCGTGAACAAGACGTCTGGCTTGAGCTTACGAATGAGTCGGACTAGCTCGCCGGTGACAACGCCCTTGCCGCCCCACACTTCGAAGGTTTCATTTGCCGACTTCGAGTAGCCGAAGTCGAAGAAGTTGAGAAAGTACACCTGTGTACCCAGCTCCCTTGCTGCCGCCTCCGTTTCCTGGGAGCGGATGGCTCCGAGAGCATGGTAGAGCTCCGGACCCGTCTCATTCTGGCCTCCCTCGCCCCGAGTAAAGATGACGCTGTACACGGCGGCATTCTTCGCTAGACGATACCAATTCATCGTGGCACCGTCTTCGTCGTCCGGGTGCCCCGCCAGATTCAGAGCCACGTATGGAATTGCGGGTGTTTCGGGCGACTGCGCACATACGGCCGTCGTCGCTAGCAAGAACCCGCCCACTGCAATCAGTCGCATACTTGTCAACCAAAGTGAATGCAGTCTCAATAAGTCAGACAGTCAGTAGAGGTTCCGCGCAGCATCTCGGAATCCACCAGCGACCTGCCTTGTTGAACGCGGTCTCAGTACTCAGCGCCGCCCGTCATGCCGAAGCGCTCGTATCCTTTCATGCAGGTGGACGCTTTTACGACCGTCCCGCTCGGCGGCAATCCGTGTGCAATCGTCCTTGATGCGGACGATCTCGATACGGATACCATGCAGGCCATTGCTCGCGAAATGAATCTGTCGGAGACCTCCTTCGTCCTCCGATCTGACATCGCCGACGTGCGGGCACGGTATTTTACGCCGGCGGAAGAAATCCCCCTTGCTGGCCATCCCACCATCGCGACGATCCACGCATTGGCCGAAACCGGACACATCGCGCTTACGGATGATCGTACGACCATCTCGCTTGAACTGCAGGTCGGCCCGATACCGATCGACATAATTTCAAAGAACGGCACTTTGGATCGCGTAATAATGACACAGAAACAGCCGGCCTTTCTGGATAAACTGCCACACGAGGCGGTATCGGCGGCATTCGGCCTTTCTGCAGTTGACTTTGAAGACCGCGTGCCGATTCAGGTCGTAAGTACTGGGACACCGCAGCTGATGATCGCCGTACGATCCAAGGAATCGTTAAAACGGGTGCGTGTCGACCACCAAGAGCTCGGGCAGCTTCGGGTAGAAACCGGGTTCTTCAGCACGCACTTGTTTTGCACAGAAGGCGTAACGGACAGGGGAACCACGTTCGCACGACATTTTGCGGGGCCACCGGACGTTTTCGAGGATCCGTTTACGGGATCTGCAACTGGGGGCATGGCTGCCTTCCTCTGGCGGTACGGCCTCATCGACGATCCCTCGTTCGTAGCAGAACAGGGCCATTGGATGCATCGCCCCGGCAGCGCAGACGTGGAGGTAGCCGGGCCCAGGGACAACATCGAATCCGTGCGCGTCGGCGGCCCTGCCGTTACGATCCTGCGCGGCGAACTGTGTCTCGACGGCAAGCGTTGACCCGGCCTTTCCTGCGCTTGCTTGACGACCACACTACACAGCGATGACTTTTTCCAGAGCCACACGCCTCATCCACGGACAGGCAAACGAGGATCGAATTCACGGGGCCGTGAAGATGCCCATTTTCCAGTCTGCCATGTACGAGCACGGGCCGGGTGGCCTCCGCTACATACGCCTCAATAACACGCCAAACCAACAGAGCCTGAATCACAAACTGGCGATGCTTGAAGGCGCGGAAGAAGCAGTCGTGACAGGAAGTGGCATGGCTGCCATTTCGAGTGCGCTCCTCTCAGTACTGAAACCTGGCGACCACATGCTGGCCCAAGACGGCATGTACGGGGGCACATTCAGTTTTGCGACGAATATGCTGCGGGATTACGGCATCACCGTCCAATTCTTCGATGCCGATAGCCCTGAGATTTGGGGATCCCTCTTGCGCCCAGAGACGCGGGCGCTTTACGTGGAGTCCATCACGAACCCATTAATGAAGGTGTGTGACCTCGAGCGAGCCGTTGGGTTCGCTCGTCAGCACAACCTGGTATCGCTCATCGATAACACATTCGCCAGCCCCGTGAATTTTCGGGCTGCGGAATTTGGATTCGATCTGTCGCTCCACAGCGCAACCAAGTATCTTAATGGGCATTCCGACATTGTTGCCGGTGCCATAGTAGGGCGCGGTGACCTCGTTCGGCGGGCGGAGAAGATGCTCAGGTCCCTCGGTGGCTCGTTGGATCCGCACGCGTGTTTCCTTTTGGACCGCGGCCTACAGACGCTCTTTCTGCGTATTGAACGGCACAACGAGAACGCGGAGCGTTTAGCAAAATTCCTTCAGGGACACTCGCTGGTTTCCAAGGTTAACTATCCTGGTCTCTCCTCGCACCCGCGTCATGCGCGTGCGAAGCAGCTGTTCAGCGGATCTGGTGGCATGATCAGTTTCGAGCTACACACCGACGTTGACGGCGCCGATCGATTCATCGACCTGTTGCAGATCCCGATCTATGCACCGAGCCTCGGCGGTGTGGAATCTCTCGTTACGCGTCCCGCCATCAGTTCTCATGCATCGCTGAGTCCTTCAGAAAGACGGCATTTCGGAATCGCCGACAGTCTTGTCCGCGTATCGGTCGGCATCGAGCCTGCGGATGATCTTATCGCAGACTTTGCACAGACCCTTGAATCCATCGAACGGCTCGCAGCCTAGCACTGCCCAGTCCTTACAAATCTGA
>JAAXGO010000341.1 GCA_012267425.1 Rhodothermales bacterium | reverse complement strand
TTCAAAAAACCGTCGGTTGCTGGACAGTGAGATTACGACTCGCAAGACCGATCGCCGGTCGTTTCTTCGCAGGGCAACCGGCGCAGGTGTCCTGGCAGGAGCTGGCGCGTTCCTCACTGAGGCCTGCGAAGAGGTGGCTGATCGATGCGACGCTGACCACACCGACACTGGGTTCTCTTCCGACTATCTGCCCAATGGTCGCGTTTGGGATAGGCAAGATCCCTGCGACAACGACGGTGCACCCGGACGTGGGTTCAAGCGTACCCGGTCCTAGGAAGCTGCTCGTTCGGTGAGCTAACCGTGAAGTAGCTGCGCAGCGCGGGGGATACCGCAGTGTCGGCGTGCTTGAGCGGCGCCCTGCATTTCGCCTCCGCCCGCGACGAAGTGCTCACGAGAACTGCGCTGTTCGCTCAGCAGGTTACGCAATACAAAACCGGTTTCCGATTCTATGTCACGAACCACTGAAACAGGACACGAGAACACTGTACAACCGGCGCCCCCTGTACGAACCGGGCAGGAGGTATTGGCTTGGCTGCTTGATCCCATTTCCCAGGCCGAATTCGAAAGTAAGATTTACGAGAAACGTTTATGTTTTGTTAACAGGAACGCCCCAAGGTACTACGGGCAGCTTCTCAGTGCACGTGACCTTGACACTGTGCTCTGCACGCACGCGGTGAGTCCTCGCGAAGTCAATCTCGTGAAAGCGGGAAAGAGTGTCCCACACGATGAGTACGTTGCAGGGAACGGTCGAATTGATCCTCGCGCAGTTGCCGCGGAATTCGACGACGGCGCCACGGTGATCTTCGGCCAACTCCAACGCCGGGTTCCAGCGCTGGCACAACTCTGTACGTCTCTGGGTAGAGTCTTCGGCTCCCGAGTTCAGACTAACGTGTACCTCACGCCCCCAGATGCCCAAGGCTTCAGCGCTCACTGGGATACCCACGATGTATTTGTACTCCAGATTTCCGGTCGGAAGCGTTGGTCTATTCATAGTACAGAAACGGCACTTCCGCTTCGTGGGCAGAACTACGAGGGCGACCGCGACTCACCCGGTCCGGTGCGACAGCAATTCGAACTCGGTCCCGGAAGTGTTGCCTATATCCCACGCGGACTGGTGCATTCTGCGAATGCTACGTCGATAGGCTCGCTACACATCACGCTGGGGTTGACCTCGTTCACATGGACTGATTTGTTCTTGGAGGGCGTAGCTGCGGCAGCACTAGAAGAAGAAGTACTGCGTCAGAATCTGCCTATCGGATGGAGCAGGCACAGTTCTCTGACCG
>JAAXGO010000340.1 GCA_012267425.1 Rhodothermales bacterium | reverse complement strand
GCTCCTTGTACCACGGCTTGATGCCCTCGCAGCAGTGCTTGTACTTCAGCCCGCTCCCGCACGGACACGATTCATTGCGTCCTGTTTTCATGTACGTGGGTTCTCTCCAGAATTTTTACAGATTGCCTGCGCCTTCCGTCTCCAAGCCCAGGGTCTTCCCCTTGAGCACTGCAGGAATGCCGCGCTCCATCCAGACCGGCGCAGGAGCCCCCTTCAGATAATGGTCGAAGAACTGCTGCATACGTATCGCAAAGTCACGCTTGTTTTCATAGTTCCGGAGACCGTGCGCCTCGCCGTTGTAGTTGAGCATCCAGACAGGAGCGTCGGTGTCGATCGCGAACAATTCCCCGGTTGCTTGGGCGGCGAATCCGTAGCTCAAGTGGGTAGGAGCCGTAGTTCCGCGTGGACATCCTATCTCGCAACCCATCAGAAACGGAATTCGTGAATCAACGCCAAGCATAGCCACCCGAGACACGCGAAGCTCAAGCCAATGGCGAGCAGGATGCCGAGACACCCTCCCTTCGCAGCCTCGTCAGCCTCAGCCGAGATGGTTTCCACCTCCCTCCATACAGGTGGCCTTGAGGCATCCTCAGCCTCGAAGAGCCTCACGACAAGATCAGGAGTGCTGCGGAAGTCCGTGATCTCGTGATGACTGGTGACGATGGCGCGGTCAAAAAGGCTCGGGAATATCGGCTGGGATCGATCGGGATCCCAAGCTCTGAAATACTTCAGGCACTGAATCTCCGTTCCAAACATTTGACCATGAGGACCACAGAGGACCGCGTGCGTGATTCGCTTTCGCCGGCCGTTGGCGTCCTTGGCCCGTTCGATTTGCGCTGGAGTGAGGATCACGAGCGTAAGCGGGTACTGCTGTCGAGCGGAATCTTCCCTCATAGGGCGAGCTTATTCCGAGAAACGAGGCTTGATCGGTATCTCACATCGTATACGCTTCTCTCCTCCCTGTCCATCCGAGTGCACGGTAGAGTCGCCAGATGCCTGGTTGCCAACGACTCTGTTGGCAACAGGATTGTTGAGAAGTCCCTCCGGCGATGGGCACCGATCCAGCGAGGCTCCTTGTACCACGGCTTGATGCCCTCGCAGCAGTGCTTGTACTTCAGCCCGCTCCCGCACGGACACGATTCATTGCGTCCTGTTTTCATGTACGTGGGTTCTCTCCAGAATTTTTACAGATTGCCTGCGCCTTCCGTCTCCAAGCCCAGGGTCTTCCCCTTGAGCACTGCAGGAATGCCGCGCTCCATCCAGACCGGCGCAGGAGCCCCCTTCAGATAATGGTCGAAGAACTGCTGCATGCGTATCGCAAAGTCACGCTTGTTTTCATAGTTCCGGAGACCGTGCGCCTCGCCGTTGTAGTTGAGCATCCAGACAGGACTGCCAAGCCTGCGGAGTGCCACAAATAACTCTATACCCTGGTACCACGGCACAGCGCCATCCTCGTCGTTGTGCAGCATCAAGAGCGGCGTATTGATCTTGTCAGCCTGAAACAGTGGTGAGTTGTCAATATACCGAAGGGGGTATTCCCAGAGCGACCCGCCAATGCGGCTTTGCGTGCGCTCGTATTGAAACATCCGACTCATTCCCGACCCCCACCGAATACCGCCGTAAGCACTTGTCATGTTGGACACCGGCGCACCCGCTTCCGCAGCTGCAAACAGATCCGTCTCGCTAATCATGTATGCAATCTGGTATCCGCCCCAACTGTGCCCCTGTACGCCGATTGCATCTTCCTGCACGAAGCCTGTCTCCAGCAGTTTCGTTACTCCCGGAACAACGGCGTGCAGCGCGCTCTCGCCGGGATACCCGACGCGATACGGGATGTCAGGCACGAAGACGATGTATCCGCGGCTTACGTAAAACGAAAAGCTTATCGAGGACCGGGCAGTTTCGGGAGGCCGGTACTGGTGAAGTCTGTCCGACATCCTTTCGTAGAAATACACCAACATGGGATACCGCTTCGCGGGATCAAAACCGTCCGGCTTGTAGAGTATTCCCTTGAGCTGTATTCCATCAAGCGAGGTCCATTCCACGAGTTCGGCCGTTCCCCAGACGTACTCCGCCTGCTGCGGATTGACGTCACTGATTGGCCGCATGTCATCCATATCGGGTCCGCTCACCCAAACGTCCGGGAATTCTACAAAGCTCTCCCGCGTAAACAGAAGCCGGTCTGAGTCTTCGGCTTTTTGGGGAGTTGTAAACCTTCGGTTCGCCATGACAAGCTCTTCGAGATCGTCCGAGTCCGAGAGACTGTCCATCTCGAAAAATCCACTTACCTTCGAATTTGTGTTAAACGCCGACAGCAGTATTTCGCCACTCGGCTCCCAAGCGGGTTCATCGTCCAGTTTCACGAGGCGCAGCCTGAGGCCCGACGTGCGTCCATGCCCGCCTGTCACGCTCATCGGCGGCTTGACGCCCAAGGGATCCACTGCCCACACATCGAAGTCGTCATAAATCAAGGCCAATTCGTCCCCGCTGGTCCATCCACCGATACCGTACGCACCCGGCGTGGACGGCCGATCGTGTAACTCCCGGTGCACAGGATGTGGGATCGCGGCGGTCAGATTCACTGGCTCTTTGCCCTCGGTGGCAAGTGCCATCCACGCCAGCGCGTTGCCGTCCCACCACAAGATATACTGCGCGTCTGGTGACAGACTCGGACGGGACCGGATCCCATCGACAAGAAGTCGCCGCTCGCCCGTTTGTACGTCAATGCCCCATGCGTCGTACCGACCTGGATAGTCCCAAGAGATCTCCTGCCTGTATGGCATGTTCGATATGCCAAGCGCAAAATCTGCCTCTCCGTCTCGACCTACCTCCACGTCAGGAACGACTTCGCTGGCCAACTGCACGATCCTCCGGTCATCCAGATGTATCACTGCGAGGTACGTACGATTTTTCTCCCGCTCCAAATTCTGAAGCTGCATGGGCTGCAGAAGCGGATCTTGCCAGTTCCATACGTCGAGCTTAACTTTGATCGCGTCTTCCGGGTCCGGCACCGCGCGTGGGGCAGTCCCGAAAAACAGTCTCATACCATCTTTGGAGAAGTCCACCGACGCACCTGTCCCGACCACCCAGCCATTTGGAACTGCCTCGGACTCCGGGGAGGCAAGCGTTTCCACGCCGAGAGTTTCCTCGCTCCACAGATGAAGGGAAGTGGCCGTCGAGTTCGTATCCTCAACCTCGCGGCTCGACAGAAAAGCCATCTGCGCACCCGCTTCGTCGAACGAGGCTTGCAGATATTCGCCCGGCCCGCTCAAAAGCGTATCGACACGCCCGGTGTCAGTGTCTACGAGAAATATGCCATCCGCTGTACTGTCGACCTTTGATGCAGAGTAGACGAAAAACCGGCCGTCTCCTGAAAGAACGTAGTCCGTTGCAGCCGGAAACAGCGTCTCCTCGCCAGTCGCCAAGTTGCGCAGCGTTACGGGATTTCCGGGGGAAGACGGGGTTTCGTCGGTGGTGTCGGATTCCGCGTCGATCTTTTCGTGGAGATACGCCACCCAGCCGCCGGCTTCTTCGGGTATTTCAAATGAACTCACGCCGGGAATCCGCACGATGGCACCAGACTCCAAGTCCAAGATGCCAAGCGAATCTTTCGGCATACGGGCGTCTTGGACGTCATCTTCTTCTGCCTGCCGCACGACACTCTTGGGCGGCTTGATCTTGAAGATGACGAAGCGTCCGTCGTGCGTGAACTTAGCTGAACTACCGCGCTCTGCGGCCCATTCTGTGTCCGAGGACAGACTCGTAACGCGCAACTCGGTGTCGCCGTCTTCAGGGCCATACACGTAGAGCGCCCATTCTCCGTTGGCCGAAATCGCACGTTCGACCATGCGGTTCCATATATCGTACGCGTCGTGGTCAAGCACCCTCTTGGCTTCTTGTCCGGCGGCGGGCCCGGCAAGAAGAAACGTAAGGCACAGCGGCGCGATCAGGCGAAATGAAGTCATTGCAGATACCAAAATGAAGAGGAGCCGTACAGCAAGATAACCATTCGTTCCACTCAGCCAACGACGGGTCCCTGCCGGTAGGAACCCAACACTTTGAGCTCCGCGGTGATTTCGCTCAAATGCTCGAGTGCCCGTCGGACAGGCTTGATAGCAGCGGAACCCTCGAAATCCAAGTAGAACAGATATCGGCCCGGACTTCCGACAAGAGGGCGGCTTTCGACTTTGTAAAGATCGAGATCCCGCAGTGCGAAAACGGCCAGGCTCTTGAAGAGCGCTCCGGGAACGTTCTCGCGCAGTGCAAAAACTACTGAGGTCTTGTTAGCGACCGTTTTTGCAAGAGCACCCGCAGGCGCGAGAGACAGAAAGCGTGTGTAGTTCGTGTGATGGCTTTCGATATCGGCTGCCAGAACGACTAGGCCATACTCCTGCGCCGCCCGCTTCGCGGCGATTGCCGCGTGACCTGGCCGTCTGGTGTCTGCCACCATCTTTGCCGATCCCGCCGTGTCATAGGCGGGAACTGCTTCCGCGTGGGGCAAAGTCCGCTTGAGAAAATCCTGGCACTGACCGATCGCCTGAGGATGCGAATGGACCGTCCGCACGTCGTTGATCTGTGTACCGGGTGCTGCCAATAGATGATGCCGAATGCGTAGAGTAAGTTCGCCGACGATGCACACGTCGCGGGTCCGCAGCATATCGTAATTCACGTGCACGCTGCCGAAAAGCGAATTCTCGATCGGCACGACCCCACGATCCACTGCATTCCGCTCAACGGCATCGAATACCGCCTCCATCGTCGGTTCCGGGACGACGCACGCACGCTCGTACATGGCGAGTGCAGCCTCTTCACTGTAGGCACCGATTTCTCCCTGAAATGCGATTTGCACCTTCTACATGCGCTCCGGCGCAGAAATACCAAGAATACTCAGACCATTTGCCAGCGTAGTGCTCGTAGCTCGTGCCAGGTGCATCCTGGCTGTGGCAACGGCTCTTTTTTCTCCGATGATGCGACAATGGTGGTAGAACCGTGTAAAGGCCTCGGCAACTCCCTTGAGATACGTTCCGATGCGGTGTGGCTCCCTTGACGCGGCGCTCCGCGAGACGACATAGGGAAATCGTAGCAATTCCTTGGCAAGCAAGCGCTCTGCATCATGGACAAGAAGTGCCAAATCGGCCTCTTCCCCGAAAACGAAGCCGGTTTCTTCAGCCTTGCGGAGTATCGACCGGATGCGAGCGTGCGCGTACTGCAAATAGAAAACTGGGTTTGTGTCGCCAGCCTCTCTGGCCAAGTCGAGGTC
>JAAXGO010000339.1 GCA_012267425.1 Rhodothermales bacterium | reverse complement strand
TATCGGAGGCGCACTGAGTGGGTTTTTGATTGTCCGGATCGAGCGTCGTGGAATCGACTTGACGGGCTGGACTCGCATTTTCGTTGGCAGGCGACAACGCCGCCGCGGTAGACTAGGGGACTGGCTCGGGCGGGTGGAACAGCGTTTTGCTCAAACCGGCAGTTTCGATGGTGATACTCGTCCGGTTTCCCCGCCGGTGGTCGACGAGGCCGAACTCCTGCAGCGCCAGGTTGACCGCGTGCTCGACAAAATCAGCGAACACGGCATGGAGTCGCTGACCCCCGAGGACAGGGAGTTGCTTGAGCGAGCGAGTCAGTAATGTCGAGGCTTTGCCCACGGTGTCTGAGAAGTGGCCCGACGGGGCCGGAGCGGCGTGAGAAGACCAACTGCAGCACATAGAATTGATGCTGCTCTTCATTGCTGGGAACCATGACGAGTAGGGTAGTAGGATCATGTCTTCGTTATATATTATGAATATAATATATATTTAAACACATGCTTTAACAATAATTAGAATCTCTAAAAAATCTCCATGAGGATACAAGACCAGATTATTCCCGACGGTGCTGCTTATCGTACGGGCTCTCAATTGGCGCCGGGTTGTCTGCATGACCTCCTGGTCAGGCTGGTGCTCATCGGCACCTGACGACTTTAACGGTGTAGTGCCCTGCATGCAGCGAGCTCGGATCTAGACATACATGACCGTTCATCGAGGGCCTTTTCCCACTGGGAAGCGATCTTCGACCACGTAGGGTATTGCCAATAGAAGATCAGTATCGAGCAGATGCGTTCTGCGCAGCTCTGCTTAAGATGTTGTCTGTAGTCGCCGGCGCATGTGCCGACACGAATGTCTTTCCTTCTGTGTCTGGCGTCACGAACTTGATTCGTACCAAAGTGTAGACTGGGTACGTGGTGGAGTACTTGATAGTGCGGCCCATAATGGTGGATCCATGACTGCATCGGACCGAACACGAAGGATGACCCGTGCCGTTCAGGTCGGATCCGTACGAATCGGAGGCGGTGCCCCTATTTCCGTACAGTCGATGACGGTGGCGAAGACGCATGACGTACCCACTACACTCGCCGAAGTCAATGGGTTGGCTGACGCGGGAGCTGACATTGTCCGTGTAGCTGTGCCGAGACCGGAAGACGCGGCCGCACTTCCGGAAATCGTGCGCGCAAGCCCCGTTCCGATCGTAGCAGACATACACTACAACCACACGTATGCCCTTGCGGCCATCGAAGCGGGTGTTGCCAAAGTGCGCATCAACCCGGGCAATATTGGCAAGCAAGAGTGGGAGAGGGAGGTGCTCTTGGCTGCCAAGGAAGCCGGCATTCCGATTCGTATTGGCGTCAACGCGGGCTCCTTGGAGCGCGACCTCTTGGACAAGTATGGGTATCCACGCCCCGAAGCGCTCTTCGAAAGCGCGATGCGTCATGTGGAGATTTGCGCGAAGCACGGTTTCGAGGACATCGTCATTTCGGTGAAACATTCGGATCCGACGTTCATGATCCAGGCGTATCGGTTGGTCGCCGAGCGCACCGATTATCCGCTGCACTTGGGTGTGACTGAAGCGGGTTCTGAAGCGCTGGGAACTGTCAAGAGTTCGATCGGCATCGGGGCACTTTTGGCCGACGGCATCGGCGATACTATTCGCGTCTCCTTGGCGGCACCGTCGGTCAAGGAAGTGGAAGCGGGGCACGCAATACTCAGCTCTCTTCGCCTCGGGCGACCGGGCGTAAACGTGATTGCCTGCCCGACCTGTGGCCGGTTGGTTGGTGATTTGTTTTCAATTGTCAAGGACGTCGAGGAGGCGGTCAAGAGCCGCAACTTCAACAAAAATCTAACGGTGGCCCTTATGGGCTGCGCGGTTAATGGCCCCGGCGAGGCTCGTGGCGCGGATCTCGGGGTTTCGCTTGGACGCGGGCGTGCACATCTATTCCGTCGCGGCGAAGTGTTAGGAACTGTACCGGAAGATAAGATCGTCGAGACGGTCCTCGAAATGATCGACAATTGGGACCAAGGGGCGGACTGACTGTGCTTAGACGGGATCGGGCCGCCGCCTGATGAAGGGACTGTAAGGCATGGAGAATATCGTCCACGTAGTAGGCCGATTTCCTCCGCCGTTGGATGGGCAATCCATTGCCACCGCGAGACTGGCGTCGCTTTTGGAGTCGGCATACGAGGTGCGTAGGCACGATACGGCTTACAAAGAGCAGGCCCTCATGCCGGGCGGCTTATGGGAGCGCGTTGCAACGACACTTCACTACGCGAGCCATAGGCGACAGCTTTTTGGTGCACTCGCCCGCGCGCCAGAGGCCCCGGTTCTGTGGTGCAGTATTTCGCCTGGATTCTTAGGTCATGTGCGCGATGTAGCCGTGACGGCACCGTGTTTCAGACCGCAGCAGCCCGTATGGTCGGTTATCCACAGGGGCAACTTCGACCGGGTGTTTCGACGCAGGTTGACCCGCCCGACCATTCGCGCGCTTGTCAAACGATTGAGGGGATTTGTTTTTCTGAGCCGCAGGCTTGCCAATCAGGTGAGTTTGTGGGTGCCGCCTGACAAACTCTGTGTTATTCCGAATACAATCGACGCCGCAGTTGTGAGTACACCGGGAGAGGTTGTGCTCAAGCGCCTCGAAAAGAGCGGGCGAAGCCAGCTCCGACTGCTATTTCTGAGTAACATGATCCGTGAAAAAGGGTATTTGGACGTACTTGATGCCGCAGCGCTGCTCAAAGCGAAGGGGCTGCCGATCTCGATGACGTTCGTAGGGCGCTGGAACGATAAAATGGACCGCGACGCATTCTACAACCGTATGTCTTCGCTCGGGGTATCCGACGTTGTTAGACACCGAGGCGCCGTGTACGATCGCGCAGCAATCAAGGCTTTGCATCTGGAGTCGGATGTCCTCGTCATGCCCACGTACTACCGCGACGAAGGGCAGCCATTGGTTATTATCGAGTCTCTGGCGGCGGGCACTCCCGTCCTCGTCACTGGCCACGCATCGATTCCGGAAATGGTCATGGATGGAAGGGAAGCCTTATTCGTTCGACCTCGCAGCCCCGAGGACATCGCGATGGCGGCCGAAAAATTGGCTGAGCCCGACGTCTGGGCCCATGCCTCTGGCTGTGCGCGTCAGCGATTCGAGAGCTATTTCTCGGAGGAGGTGGTACGACGCAGATGGTTAGGGCTCTTGCGCACGTAAGCTATTTGTCGAGTACGCTGCCGGCGGTTCCGTTGCCTTGGAAGGTTTCTACCTTACAGGCCTGGATGCATTCGATCCCTTGACATCTCTATCCACGCAGAGGTAATTCCTAATGAGCAATAAGGGTAAGCGTCCGGTGAACCCCATCTTGACTGGGTACCGGG
>JAAXGO010000338.1 GCA_012267425.1 Rhodothermales bacterium | reverse complement strand
GAATTCCATTTTTTCTCTCATCTGCTCTTGTGCCGCCGTTGCCTTTCGAGAAGCGACCGATACGCCCGAGTCGCACTACCTGCCAATGTGCCGGCACTTGCCCCAGCCATGGGACGCCGGAGTCCTTCATCTCCGGATAGGGCTTTAGCTCGGTGAACATCGGATCACACGATTACTAAGCGTAGCGGGGAGGCCTAAGCACTCCGGGTCCTTCACGCTGAAAATGAACGATCAGGCTGGGCGCTTATGTGCTGAAGTGTTATCAGCCGACTTGCGTGCTGGGTCGCCCGCATCAGACGACCAAGGATAAGCGTACTGTCTTGAATTGAACCGCTGCATTACTTCGTCAGGACTCATGCCGGCAATCTCCACGCTAAGGCGCTCCCGAGCCTTCCGCATGAACTGGACGCAGTCGAACTGCTTTTCGGCCAATTTCCTATCCATCGTTGAGTGCCTTGGGGGTACGAATGTCGATTGCGGGATACCCCATATTCCGGTTTACGTCATTGTAAGCCTTGATGCGCCACCAACTCACCATGTGCTTGAAATTCCAGCTTGCCAGAACGTCAACTCTCGCCAGTGTTGCCATGGCGATATGCAGAGCGTCCACCTTGTTGCCGGGCCCGATGGCAGCCCGACTTGTGTAGGCATCCGCAAGCCGTTGCGCTTCCGCTGAGATGGTAAGTATCTCGGTGTGCTTCGCAGGTACGGTTCGTGTCAATTCCTGAACATTCGCCGGAGCCCCCGCGAGTTCATCTTGCGTGATGTTGGACATTACCAACGTGGCGCTCCCGTTTCGGAATTGCTCGAACAGCCGTAAGGAGGCTTCCCGAAACTCATCGTCGCGGCAACCACCGATCACCGAGGTATCGACGTAGATGCGAGTAAGGGCGCTATCCCAAGCAGCGCGTGGCTCCCGCACCATCAGCATGTCATCCAGCAACCCCGATGATGCGTTTTCCAAAGCCTGGATATCCGCCCGAATTTCCGCCAGCGTCCGCATCGGCTGAGGATTATAGAAGTAGCGGTTGAAGCTGATTTCGTAACCGATCTTAACGCTGTCGGGCTTGTACCAAGCGTCCGGGGCATAGGGTAGAACTTCCCGGCGCAGGAAAGCTTCGACGCGGCCTTCCTCCTGCAGCGGAATCTGCTCGGTGTCGCGAAGGTCGCTGTCCGGTTCATATTCCACGACGGCCAGCTTGCCGTCGATCATCGTCTCGAACAACCCCCGAATCGGGCCAGCCTCAACCTCGCGCTTGTGAATCTTGCGGATGACCGGCGGCGCATCTTCGCTGCGTTCGCCAGTCTTTTTCAGCACCCTGATCTCGGCCGGCTTGTAGGCGCGCTCCGGGTCGGCACCCTCAATGCGGAGGGGCCGCTCCACCGTGACCTTCCAGTAACCGAACGCTGAGTTGTCGAAGATTTTGCTGTGTTCGTTCTCCTCAAAGGCGAGGAACGTGTCGCAGATGCGGGCAATGTCATCCTCGCCGAGTTCGCAGTTCTTCTTGCCGAGGTTTTTGCGCAAGGGACGGCGCCAGCCGGTGGCATCAATCAACTGCACCTTGCCGCGCCGGTGCTCCGGCTTGCGGTTGGTCAGCACCCACACATAGGTGGCGATGCCAGTGTTGTAGAACAGGTTCAGCGGCAGGGCCACGATGACCTCCAGCCAGTCGTTCTCGATGA
>JAAXGO010000337.1 GCA_012267425.1 Rhodothermales bacterium | reverse complement strand
GGGGCGCCCCGACCGTGTGAGTATAGATCGTTCACGTTTTGAAGGTCGCAGGGGCATCATTATCTTCGAGGTTTCGGAGTGGGGCAATGCGACCGGGCACGCCACCTTGTGGGACGGGACGCAAGCTATAGGTGGGCCTCTTGACCAGCATTTTGACATATCCGAGAGGGTTTTACTGTGGGAGCTATCCGACTAATTTTTTCAACCATGCGCGGGCACCGTTTTCTTCGGTGCCTACTGCTCGTGGCCCTACTCTTGCACGGCGCAGCGGGCTTCGCCGAGGATGATGGGGGTAGCTCCATCGAGTACGGCGTAACCAAAACGGTGGACGTGCACGAGCGCACCCGCGATAACAGCGTAAAAAGAATCGAGACCTACGCGTATCGCTCGCCGAGTTGCACGCTGACGGCCGACTTGGTGTTCTGGGACCGCAATCCGCCGCCAAACCGATTGGACGAGCCGGCTCCGACCTACTTCTGGTTCGACGCGGGTGAATGTAGGTCCCCGCATGTGGAGCGGATGAGCGCGGCGGTCCTGCTGCTGGCGCAGATGAAGCAAGACGGCCGGCTGGATACCATCGAAACGATAGGATGGCCGGGACAATTGTACGAAAGTCCTACATTGGTATTACGGACGGCGAAGCTCGCCCTGGCGTCGCCGAGTTGGGTCGAACTCATGCGACGTGATAACCAGGAGATCTGGAAGTACGCAAACGGGGAGATGCTCAAGATATTGCGGGAGGAGGCGGTGTTCCGGGAACTCGTCATGGGCGTCAGTGCCTTGGGGTACCGCCTCGAAGTGAAGTCGTTGGAAAAGCCGTTTGCTACTCTCGTCAATAGAATTGAAGCACTTTCAGGCTTGGGACTACCAGAGAATGCGCTGGTGCCGTATCACGTCCAGATTTACCTCAGCTTGGAAGAGTTGCAGTGACGCGCGGCGCTCGGCCCCACCAATGCAAGAAGGTTTTGCGGATGCCAGGAGCGCCTTCGCGAGGCGAGAAACGTCGGACGAGTCAGACGCCTTCCGCCTTGAACACGACGACACCACAAACTCTGGCCTCCATGTCGGGCTGGATTTTGGGATTCGGCCAGACCGGGTTGAGCGCCTGCAAGTAGCGCTGGCCATCCTCGACAATGAGTTTCTTGAACGTCGCCTCGTTCGAACCCAGGGTGCAGACCACCACGAAACGTCCGTGGTCCGCCGGTACGTTGGGGTCGACGAAGATCAGTTCCCCGTCATGAAACTGGGGTTCCATGCTGACGCCCCTGACTCGCAGGACAAAAGTCTCCGGGCTGCAACGCACCGGGCAACGGAACCACTCAATGGCGTCGTGTTGGGACACTTCCGATAACTCCGTCCACTCCCGGGCCTGCACCCAGGAGAGTACGGGGTAGAAGCCCTGCCCCGGCCCTTCGGCGTTCGCTGACGGCGTTGTCTCATCGCGCATGGATGACTCGTCCTGCGTTCTGAAATCTGTGGCCTCTGAACCAACGACGTGGGGTACATCGATC
>JAAXGO010000336.1 GCA_012267425.1 Rhodothermales bacterium | reverse complement strand
ATCAGGAGTTTTGCAAGAGGCTCAACTGTGTAAAGAAGATATTGGACGTCGGCGACTGCTAGTCTCAAACAGTGGGTGCAGGGCCGTAAGCCACCCCAAACCCACCTCCCGTGCCAAGAAGGCGGACAGTTCGCCCGATGCGTTAACTGCGCTTTACATTTTGTCAACCACAGTTGCCACTCTGAGCCGGATTCAACTCAAATGAGATCTCTAATCCGATTACTCGCCACCGCCCTCGTCGCCCTCGCGGCCACCACCGCAACACCGAATGCCGTCCTAGACGCGGGCACACTCGCTGGTACTCCAGGGTCGGGCACACTCGCTGGTACTCCAGGGTTGGCCACCCTCCCACAGCTACCCGCCCCGCCCGACACCACCACCGCCCGCGTCGTCATCCTCGGCACCGGAACGCCCAACGCCGACCCCGATCGCTGGGGCCCGGCGGTGGCTGTCGTGGCCGGGGGACGTGCGTACCTGGTGGACGCCGGCGCGGGGGTGGTGCGGAGGGCCGCCGCCGCCGCGCGCAACCACGAGATCGCCGCGCTGGCCCCGGAAGGGCTCGACCGCCTCTTCGTCACCCACCTCCACTCGGATCACACGGTGGGGCTGCCCGACCTGATCCTCTCGCCGTGGGTGCTCGACCGCCCCGAGCCGCTCCTCATCTTCGGCCCCCCCGGCACGGCCGCCATGGCCGCCCACATCGAGGAGGCGTGGCGCGAGGACATCCACATGCGGCTCTTCGGCCTGGAGCCGCGCGACGCCAACGCCGACGCCTATCACGCGCTCGTGACCGAGACGACCGGCGGCGTGGTCTACGAAGACGAGAACGTGCGCGTCACGGCGATTCCGGTACTGCACGGGTCGTGGCCGCACCCGCTCGGCTACCGCTTCGACGCCGGTGGCCGCTCCATCGTGATCTCCGGGGACGCGCGCCCGAGCGAAGCGCTGGTGGAGGCGTGCGACGGCTGCGACGTGCTGGTTCACGAAGTGTATTCCGCGGAAGCGTTTCAGCAGCGCCCCCCGGAGTGGCAGGCCTACCACGCCAGCTCCCACACCTCCACGGTGGAGCTGGCCGAGCTGGCCGGGCGGGCGCGGCCGGGGTTGCTGGTGCTCTACCACCAGCTCTACTGGGGCGCCACCGACGAGGACTTGGTGCGGGAAATCCGGGAGGCGGGGTATACCGGGCGCGTGGTGTCCGCGGCGGATCTGGACGTCTACCAGGGGCCCGCGGAACCCGGGGGCAGCCCCCCCTGACGGTGTTTTCATGTGCAGAGACGAAGACGGAAGTACGCATGCCGAGCCAACAGACTGTGAGTAAGGCTGTCGCTTTCATTCTTAATCCACGAACACAATCTGCTTAGTAACCACTGTCTGGCTTTCGCTTGTGGTAGCCGTCACGGTCACTACGTAGCTGTTCCCCGCCGTACCACTAGAAATTGTCAACACACCGTGCTGATTGTCCGTAGCGCCTGTGACGGTTAACCCCGTATCCGCTTCCTCGACGTTCGCCCGTGAATTGTACCCCGTAGGGTATATTCCAGACCCCGCCTATGTCACAGCATCAAAGGCACTTATCAGCTCCTGATTTGTCGAAGTTCGGACTAGTGGCCCGCCGCGCCGCCTTCGTAGCTGCGCGAATCGGCAGCTGCGTAAATGAGATTGCCAACGAGCTCAATACAGTGCGCACGGCCCTGCGTCCCGCGTAGCCGAACGTCGTGTCCCATCTCCTCGTAGAGCCGCTTCGTGTCTGGCGAAATCCCCAACCGCTCAAAGCTCGTTACGTCGGGAAACCACTGGTGGTGGATACGCGGCGCCTCGACGGCTTCAGCGATGTTCATACCGTGATCAACAACGTTTAAGATGACCTGCAATACCGTATTGATGATAGTGCGCCCTCCCGGCGATCCGACCACCAGATACGGCTCTCCATCTTTCGCCACGATAGTGGGAGACATACTCGACAGCATGCGCTTTTCGGGTGCCACCAGATTAGGCGGCGTGCCGATCATCCCGCGTGTGTCCGTGCGACCTGGAACGGCATTGAAGTCTCCCATCTCGTTGTTTAAGAGAAAGCCTGTCCCGTCGGCTACCAGCCGTGATCCGTAGCTGAACTCTAGCGTGTACGTAAGTGCAACCGTGTTGCCCAGGCTATCAACGACCGAAAAATGCGTGGTCTCCTCACTCTCGCGTCCCAGATACGCGCCCGCGAACATGGATGAATCACTCTCGGACGCCGCCTCCAGACTAATCGACGCACGCAGGCGCTCCGCGTAAGCTTTCGACACAAGACGATCTGTTGGTAAGTCCGGGTTGAAGGCGGGATCTCCCAGGTGCTCCGCTCGGTCGGCAAACGCCCGGCGCATGGCCTCGGTCAAGACGTGGAGATACTGTGCCGAATTGTGCCCCATACTCTTGAGGTCGTAGCCTTCCAGAATATTGAGCATCTCGATAACTGCCACACCTCCGCTGCTTGGAGGGCCCATGCCGTATATGTCGTAGCCGCGGTAAACGCCATGGACGGCGGGCTGCTCTACCGCTTCGTATGCGGCCAAGTCATCTTCGGTGATAATACCTCCGTACTTCTTCATCCACTCTACCAAAAGACGCGCGGTTTCGCCGCTGTAGAACCCGTCATGGCCATGGTCCCGGATTCGCTTGAGTGATTCCGATAAATCGGGCTGCTTCCAGATCTCACCAGGTTCGTACGGCGTCGTCCCACCTTTCAAAAACGCTTTCTTCGTTCCCGCATATTCAGGCTCGTCTAAGCTCGCCATGTATCGCTGGATGCCTTCCATGTCACGCGACGACGGAAATCCCTTCTCGGCGAGCTGTACGGCGGGTTCGACTAAGTCTGCCCACGGGAGGGTGCCGAGCCGCTCGTGCGCAAGCACCAGGCCAGCCACTGTCCCCGGGACCCCGACCGCCAGCGGGCCTTCGTGATTGGAATAGTCCCGCACGGTACCGTCGTCGTCCAGATACATCGTCGCCGTCGCGGCAAGGGGCGCCTTTTCCCGAAAATTGAACGTCGTAACATGGCCATCCGCGCCGTGGTACACCAAGAACCCGCCACCTCCGATATTGCCCGCCGACGGGAGCGTTACGGCAAGCGCAAATGCCGTAGCAACGGCAGCGTCAACGGCATTGCCACCCTGCTGAAGTATCCGGCTACCGACTTCTGAAGCCAGATGGTGGCTGCTCACGACCATCCCCTTTTCGGCAGCAACCGGAATGCGCCCGCTTTGAGCACGGCACTCCAGGGATAACAGCAGGAGGCAGAAAAACAGCGCTAGCTGGTTGACCCTTCGCATGAGAAGCAGCGTATTGTCCAGTGGTATCGCTCTCAGGAAAGGTACCGGCACTGCGTCCGATGCACAAGGCAGCACTTCATGCGTAATGGATCCCGCATGCAGGATTTTCCGTATGGGTATATTGAGAACCGTGCCTCGTTCGCTGGACATCATCGAGGATGCGAATTCTTATCGCAGCTGCCCTCATAACGGTAACCTCCTCCTGCCGTAGCCCAGATGACGCTGCTGACGACGTGCCCGTGTTTCGCAATGTGGACGCGGCCTACGTTGGCGACGCCGTCTGTTTTGACTGCCATACGGACACGTGGCAGGGGTTTAAGGAGCATGGGATGGCTCAGTCCTGGTATCTCATGACGGCCGAGAATGCCGTGGAAGACTTCTCAGCGGCGCCGCTTCTGCACAAAAACAGCGGCTTCTGGTACCGCGTCTTTGAGGATGATGGCGCCTTCTACCAGGAAGAATACCGTCTGGGAGCAGACGGTAACAAAACCCATCGACTCGTTCGGCGGATGGACTACGTCGTAGGAAGCGGCTTTGCGGCTCGTACGTATCTCACGCGGTCTGGAGAGCGGCTCTACGAAATGCCCCTCACCTGGTATTCGCAGGGCCAAATGTGGGATTTCAGTCCCGGCTACGTTCCCCACAACAAGCGATTCAACCGCCTCGTGCCAGACCGCTGTGTGGCATGCCACAACAGCTACCCGGAATCCGTCGAACACGTCGAAGGGAAGTACACGAAAGTTCCTCTCGGTATCAGCTGCGAGCGTTGTCACGGGCCCGCCGAACTTCACGTGGCAGAGCGCCTGTCCAGCCCGGACCCGACAGGTCCAATCGACGATACGATCGTGAACCCCGCTCACCTGGACCGGGAGCGGCAACTGGACGTCTGCCAGCAGTGCCATCTGCACACGACGGTATCGCTGCTTCGCGACGGACGTGGACCATTCGATTTTCGTCCGTCCGAACGCCTTGAAGATCACCTCGCCCTCTACTACGAAGAAGCACCGCAGACCGAAGGGGCAATCGGCGTTATATCGCACGCCGACCGCATGAAGCAAAGCGAGTGTTACGTGGCAACGCCGTCACTGACGTGCATAACGTGTCACGACCCACACAAGGGATTCCGGAACCTGGGTCCATCGTATTTCAATGAGACGTGCCTGAGCTGCCACACACCCGCGTCGGTGACCTTTGTGTCCGACGACCGCCTAGCACACTCGGATACCACGAATTGCATTTCGTGCCACATGCCACGTGTCGAGTCGGAGGATGCACCGCACTCGTCGTTTACAGATCACTGGATCCGTGTCGTTCAGGGCGACCTACCTACTCCCGAACAATCCCACGACCTGCGCCCGTACTTCGCGCGAGATAGCGTTTCGCGGCACTATGAAGGCCTAGCATATATCGTACTCGGGACGCAGCGCGCCGACACGACGATTATGGACAGGGGCGTCAGTCTACTCAGAGACGTCTTAGCATCGGACGCGGACACCTCAGGCGAAGCACACTTTCTTCTCGGTCTTACCGAATGGCGTCTCGGCCGCTCCGAGGCGGCCGTTGCCCCCTTGGAACGTGCCGTTGAGCTGGGCCCCAACATACCCGAACGCCTCAACGCGCTCGCCCAAGCATACGAAACCGCAGGCCTCAACCCCGAAGTAGCCGTGCAGCTCTACGAGCAGGCGCTTGCAGCGCAGCCGCAGCTCGCGGATATTCGCCTCAACTATGGACGGCTTTTGGAAACGCTCGGGCGCTTGGACGATGCGACGGAGCAGTATGGTCTGGCGGCCGCCGAAAAGCCCTGGCTCGCAACAGCCCACTACAACCTCGGCACGGCGCTACTTCAGCAGGGGGCGATCGACGATGCCGAAAACTCGCTCCGCGCCGCGCTGGAATTGAAACCCGACCATCCACGCGCGCTCGGCAACCTGGGGACGCTCCTCGCAAGCCGCGGAAAATCCCAAAGCGCGTATCTGTACTTCGTACGTGCAGTGGATATAGCGCCGGAGAGCTCCACGGCTTTAAGTAATCTCGGGACGTGGCATCTGAACCGTGACGAGCTCGATCGAGCCGTGGAGTACCTTGCACAGGCAGTGGCATCCGATCCATCCTTCCTTGAGGCCATGGAAAAGTTGGCGCTTGCGCATTTTCGAAACGATGATTTCGAGCAAGCACGCATCTGGGCGGACCGCGCACTCGAAATAGACCCGCAAAACGTCCTAGCCCGCCAGATACTGTACGCCCTGTAGTCGTATGAAAACCACTTGGCCGCTTTTGGTAGCGATCGTGCTTTGCGGCTGCAGCCATGCGCCCGAAGCGACGCCGTCATACCGCAACCTCAATGCCGATTATGTGGGCATCGAAGTCTGCGGGAGTTGCCATGTTGACAAATACCAGACGTTCACAGAGGCCCAGATGGGCAGGTCCTGGGAAGCTGCCGTTCCGGCAAACAGCGTGGCAAATTTTGACGATCCGGATCCGGTGTATGATCCACACAACGACATGCACTACCAAGCCTTCCGGCGCGGCGGCGATCTCTTCATCCAGGAATTCCGGCTCGAAGGTGCGGACACCACGCACGTCCGCATCGAGCAAGTGTCGTACATCGTGGGATCAGGGCAGCATACCAATTCCCACATCATGGACGTCGGAGGGTATCTCTACCAGATGCCGCTAACTTGGTATGCACAGGACGGAAAGTGGGATCTGCCACCAGGATTCAAAGACGGCAACAACCGTCGCTTCGATCGTCCGATTCCGCTCAAGTGCATGACGTGCCACAACGGCATGCCGAAATTCGTTGACGGGTCGGAAAATCGCTACGATTACGTACCCCACGGCATTGATTGCGAACGATGCCACGGACCTGGCAGCGTCCACGTAGAGGCAATGCGATCCGGGGGCGCCGTCAACGTCGCTGAAGAAATTGACTGGACAATCGTCAATCCCGGGAAGTTGCCGGTCAACCGCCAGTTTGACATCTGCCAAGGATGCCACATGCAGGGGGCGACAGTTCCCAAGCAGGGCATAACGTTTGCAGATTTCAGGCCGTCAATGCGGCTCGATGACATCGAGAACGTCTTCTGGCCACGCTATGCCGACAGTATCCAGCAATTCGTGATGGCCTCCCACCCTGACCGGCTGCAGCTAAGCTCGTGCTTCAAGGAGTCGTATACGGCTGAGCAGCTAACCTGTGTTACGTGCCACGACCCGCACGTAAGCATCGAGACTCTCGGAGCTGACCATTACCGCACAGTGTGTTTGGGCTGTCATCTGGAATCGCCCGATGAACTCCGGTGCACGGAAGAGGAAGCGGCCCGCGCGGCGGTCTCTGACTACTGCGTGTCCTGCCACATGCCTACGTCGGGTTCGGAGGATATTCCACACGTCCGGATCACCGACCATTTCATACGCAGTCCTGTCGCCAAGACACCGGCAATCCTCTCCGCAGATGAGGCCGTCAAAAACAAAGAATTCATCCGTCTGGCCAGCCTGATAGAACGGGCACCAGCAGCGATTGACGTTGCACGCGGCTACATGACCTACTACGAGGAGGTCACGAACCATCCCGGATTCCTCGATTCAGCAGCCGTATATCTGGATCGTGCGCGGGACGAGACACCCCTGCATCAGGTCGCAGCCCCTCTTGTTCGGATGTACTTCCTAAAGGAAGACTACCGATCTATTGTTCGCTTGGCGCGTGCCGGCCTTAGCGCTACCGATGCCTGGACGGCCTACCGCATTGGAGAGGCATTCCTTACGGAGGGATCTCCGGCGGAGGCCCGTCCACATATGGAAAAAGCCGTATCCCGGGCACCGGGCAATTTGCGGTTCCGCAGCCGGCTGGCTGTCGCATTCCTTCACGAAAACAGGCCTACCGAGGCCGCCGCGCTGCTGGATGAGGTCCTCGATAACAATCCCAAGTTCACAGAAGCCTTCAACAACCGTGGCTTTGCCCGCCTACTGCTCGGTGACATCGAGGCGGCGGAAGCGGATTTTCTCGCGGCCATAGCTCTGGATCCGGATCTTGAAGGGGCACTCGGCAATCTGGCCTCACTCTACTACAATACCGGTCGTATTGCAGAGGCACGCCCTTACGCCCGGCGCCTCCTCAAGCGCGACCCGCAAAACCCGCAATACCAGCAGCTGTGGGATCTCGTCAAGTAGTGGAGAGATTATGCGTTACATCGCAACGACCATCTCATTACTTCTCTGCGCATGGTCTCTACCAGCAAAGGCACAACCTGTGCCCAATCCGTATCTGAGTTTGTTGCCGCCGGGCGTTAAAGCGGACTACGCAGCCTGGCGGGCGCGCATGGTGCGCGAAGGTGCACGACGGGCGGCAGTAGCAGTGCGAAAGGGGCTCGTCGTCGTCGAGGAAGCAGAACCCAACGACACGACTGGATTCAACAACACGCAAGACACCGCTGAATTAATCGAGAGTCTTTCGGCTGATCGCCCGTACGAAGTGGAGGTATTGGGCACGCTGTTCGCACCGGAGCCGCATGACCTTGGTACACTTGGAGAAGAAGATTATGACGACGGCTCGATCCCTCTGGCACGGGAAATTGACCTCGAACCTGGGGAGCGCGTGCGTGCAGAGGCCTTCATCGGCGACGGCCCTCACGGCAGCAGCGGTTCGGGAACCGGCGACTACGACTTTTATCGGGTGGGAAGCCTGGTCCCCGGACAGTACGTCACAATCGTTACCGTGACGGATGATGAGGAAGATCCTCCGCTGGACACGAAAGTCGGGCTGTACAACAGCGACGGCATACTGGTTGATTCAAATGACGATCGGTATCGAGGCGAGCGTAACAGCTTTCTCGAGTTTCAGATCGAGATTGAAGACGAATACTACGGACTCGTTCGGGGTATCAACATGGACTGGCCGCCGGATCCGTTTGATCCCGGCAGCGGACCGAAAGCCGGAAGTGAAGGCACCTATGAGCTCACGATCGGCCTGGATGCCCGCGATATTGACTACTACGGATTTCAGCTCGCTCCAGGGGACATTCTCGGTGCCACGCTAGAAGGAGGAGCAGATCGCCTCACACTGTACGACCCCGAAGAAGTCAAACGAATGGGGATCGATTTTGATGTCAGTGCGCTCTACCCCGAAGCAACACCGTTGCGTTTTGGAGGCAATGCAAACCTCGCATACGTTGCCGAGCTCGAAGGAAATTGGGCCGCAGCTGTAGAGCGAGGTGAGGGCGACTATTCGCTACATGTAGGAGCATTCCGGGCACCTCTCGAAGACCTTGACACGACGCAGAGGTTGTTCATTGATTTTGATGGAGCTGTCTACAACGCCGAGGATCTGGGTGGGAATCCAGATGCCATGCTGTCTCCGCTTGACGACTTTTTGGGCTGGCTGGGACTTGAAGGACAAGGGGATACGGTCATCGAGCACGTCATGGAAACGGTAACGGAAAACGTTGCCGACGATATACGTGGAGGACTGAACTTAGACTACGATATCGAGATACTAAGTAGCTTGAGCCATGTCGACCCGTGGGGTGAGCCCCATGTGAGCCGCGTAATCGTCGGCGGAACGATCGAAGAACTCGGCCTCAACACGATCGGCATTGCGGAATCTGTGGACGTAGGCAACCACGTGACAAGCGAGACAGCCATTGTGCTGCTGGATCAGCTCACCGGTCCCGACTTGCTCGGTTCGCTCGGCGAGGAGGATCTCGGCCCGAGCGTCGACATGGCAGATGTGGTCGGGGTCGCCATCGGCAACATCGTTTCGCACGAGGCAGGACATTTCTTTGCCAACTTCCATACGGGGCATCCCGATTTCGCCGTCAATTTGATGGATGGTGATCTGAGCATGCATGAGTTTCTCGGAATGGGGCCGGACAGCACGTTCGGCACTGACGACGACGTTGACGTAGACTTTGGGGTCGGCGGCTTTATCGAGAACGAGGAGATTACCGGCCTCTTGGATACGCAGAATGCCATCGCCTTCGGGCTTTTCGGTGCGGACGAGGTGTCCTTTGCGGAATTGGATACGCCGACTGCGCCTGCTACAATCATCCTCGGCGGAGCGTGGCCCAATCCGTTTAGCACGTCAACTCGGTTTCTTCTCACTCTTGACCGCGCGCAAGACGTAGAACTGACTGTCCACGACGTTCTTGGCAGGCGGGTACGCACTGTGCACGAAGGCCCACTCTCTCCCGGTGAGCACGTGTTTGGTTTCAGTGGAATGGGCCTTGCCGGCGGGGTTTACCTGGTTCGCTCAGTCAGCTCCGGTAGGGTCGAAACCCGGACGATTATTCTTGTGCGGTGAGCCTTGCCCTGCCGAGTCACCACAAAACCTCTCGACAATGGCCACATGCTGAGCCTTTTCGGGGTCCAACAAGCCATCGAAGCGAGTATGGGGCGGCGGATGTAGCGCCGTGCTTACGTCGATTGACTGGAGGCTACTGCGGGTAGGATGTTTGGGGTCCGTACAGTCGCTGTGATGCGGCCAACGGGGGGCGTATACGTGGCTCAGGTATACCGGAGGACTCCCGACCATTTAAGCAAGCGAGAATTGCAAAAAATCTGGTGGCCGGGCGGCGGATCATGTGTTCTATTCCGGTAGCCCCCCATCATCGCCACCAATAACACCGCCGACGCCAAATTCGTATGGTCAGGCAGATTGATAGGTGCGCGCATAGGCCCGAAGCACCTCCAGCTCCGTGGTGGTGAAGAGGACCTCGGCCGGCAGATCGGTCGCCCCCCGCCCCAACAGGGTCATCAGCATGATGCGCCAGGCCGTGACCATATGCAGCGTGATCGCGTGGTACAACCGGTCCGCCTGCTGCATCCGCAGCGTCTCCACCTTGCGGCCACTCTTGAGCACCCGAAAGGTGTCCTCCACCCGCCAGCGCAGCGTGTAAAACGTGACCATCTGCTGCGCCTCTGCCGCCGAATACACGTCGGCCGTGGTCAACAGGTACCACTCCAGGCGTTTAGCACCGGCCGGTGGCGTGATCTCCCGCACATGGACCGCCGATACGCGCACCGCCGCCGTCTGGCCCTGCGGCAGAGGCAGGGTTACTGGCCGGTAGCGCACCTCCAGACGTGCATGGCGCCCCGGACGGCCCTGGCTGGTTACCCAGCCCGACTTCGCCCGACGACTCACCTTGAACACCGATAAGGCCATTTCGCCCGCAGGCGGACCCTGGCGCATCGCCTCAAACGTAAGCGTCCGGTGAACCACATC
>JAAXGO010000335.1 GCA_012267425.1 Rhodothermales bacterium | reverse complement strand
GGACGATGTTGCTGATGTGCTCCAACAAGCCTGCGATAGCCTTGCAAAAGCCGCTCTGGAACTCGGTGCAAACCGCCCAACCGACGATTTATTCGACAACATCTCCAGTGCAGCCGATGAAATCGCCCGTCTTCGCGAAGCTGTGCTGACCGCCGCCGCAGCCCAGAACGCCGACAGCCTCATAGCCGCGTTTGGCGAATTTCTTGTATCTCAATCGGAACAGGCACCTTGGCTGGCTTCGGAGGCCCCCAAAATAGTAGCGAACTGGAGGGATGAATTCTTGCCGGCCGACGACGGCAGCATACCTGAGCTCCGGTCCGCTATCGACCGGAGCAAAGGGGAAACGACGGAGCTTGTGCGGAAATGGTCTTCAGCAAGGGCAGAAGTCGTCGAATCGCAGGAAATGCTCAAGGTCTCTCAAGACGAGCTTGCGACCGCCAACAGTGCAACCGCACGCATAAGGGCCAACGAAAAAGTCGGAAAATGCCTGCAGGAAGCCGCCTCATCTACGGCCAAGGAGAACGAAGCGATGCTTGGTGCGCTCGCTGCCGCAGCTCCTCCGACCAGCGACCACACGACAGCCCACGATTCAACGTCCGGTGCTGATCGCGAGATCCGGGGTGGGGAATTGGCCGAACCACAGGAGAACGAAGAAGAGACCGAAGACGCCCATGAAGCGAAAGCGGCGAAGGCCGCAGACTCCACGCCCGTGAAGATCGAGGACGAGACGGAGGTTGAAGGGGTTACGCTCACGCAGGAACCGCTTCCAGATGACACCAAGGAGAACGCGGTAGAGCCGCGGCTGGCTATACCGCCAGTATCCGACAGGCAAGAAGACCCAACCGATTTGGAGCCAGAGAGAGAAGATCCGCCGACTCCGAATGAATATGAGATCGCGGTGTGGGATGCCGTAGGCCAAGCTCGGATGGGGCTTGCCTACCAAATCGCCCGACTTCGGTCGAAGAAAGAATCGTCAGAAGTATCGCATCCCACACCCGAATTGCTCGCAATAGTCGCGTTGGGCAGTGCTGTGTGCGGCCCCGAAGGGGAGCTTGCGCAAGAGTTCGCAAGATTCGCGGAGACTGTGCTTGGCACCCCGAAGCTTGAGGATACCGTGCCCGAGACGCGGGATGCCCTGAACCTATTACTGTTTTCCGCTTCGGTGAGGCCGGCATTGTTCGCCCCCCAGACTGGCGGAATTCCTTTGCTCCAGCGTGTCGAGTTGTCCAAGAATTTCACGCCGGTCTACAAACTCGCGAAAGCAGTCGCAGCCCACAGCCAACATTTGCAAGGCATCAACTTTGACCTTGACCGGCTCAACGGCATTCTCGACGCGTCCATTTGGGAGGATCGCATCGAGGAACACATCGAACAGGTCAAGCAGTGGCGCCATGCCGCAGGGTCGGAGCAGTTTCTTTTCAAACCATCTGAAATGGTGTGGAAGCGTTGGCTACAAGAGGGCGAAATTCTGTTCGATCTCACTCGCTTGATGTTGGGCGAAAGCAAGGCGTCAACCCCAAGGGTTCGCGAAATTGTCGATATTCTTTCCGACAGCAAGAAATTTACCCACCTTGTCCACGACACCCAGTTCAATCAATTGGGACTTGGACGCAGAAGCAAGATATCGGGACGAGCACTTGCGCAACTCGAAGGAGATGCAAGAAAGCCCATCGAGCTCGCGCACGACTGGCTTCGAATTATCGAGTCAAAACCAGGCAGTGAAGGGTTTTTCGAAAGTAACGTCGCGCTCCTTCGCAACGACATCGAAGAGTACGGGCCGAAGGCTCTGGCATCAATCGCCAGTGTTCAAGCAAATGTGAATAGTGTCTCACTTTCCGCCGCACTCGCGTGGACACACCAGTTTATTGAATCGCTGACCAGAATCTTTGCGCATGACCGAAAGTCATCGCAAATGGAAAGCCAGCCGGAATCTCGCGGGCTATTGACGCGTGACCTGCTCCATGTCTCGAAGTTGGATATCGGATCGGATGGCGGCATTGACGAGAATACGAATCCGAGCGACGCGATGGCCTTGCTACTCGATACAAGTTCGCACATGGAATCCCTCACGGAGGCTTTCGGCGCGCGTTTGGCGCGGGACGATATAGCCGGTGCGCAGGCAATTTGCGAGCAAATGGCCCGAGACGACGACCCGGATGAAGACGATTGTCAAGACCAACTTGGCCAGAAGATTTCTGCCAAGCGGCAGGAGCTGGACCGCGAACTCGACGATTTGAGTGAAATGCTTGAACAATCCTATGCGATGGGAGAATTCTCCGAGAGTGAGCGTGAGGAGCTGAATGCGTCAATCGTATTGGCGCGGAGACTTTTGAACGGCAATCAAACCGTCGTCGCGTCCGTCCGGGCGTTGCTCCGATTCAAGAGCGACATTGAAGATCGTTTTGAGCGCAGCATCGAAAGGATGCGGGCCCGCCTTGATCCCTTCTTGCCCCTTGAAAGCGACCGGGAACAGCAGTTTGTTGTAAATGCTTTGGAGTCCCGGGATCTGATTACGCTTCACGAGCAGCTCGATAGACTCAGCGGCGGCGACTCGGTATTGCCGAGGAAACCAGACCAGCATGATCACCTCGCAAAGCTCTTGACCGTTGTCGCCAAGATTTGCGATGGCGTCGATAAAAACCCTTCGGCGCAACCCAATGCCTTAATCAGGGCAGCGTCGAGACGTGAGAATGTATTGGGGCTGAATTTTGGGTCGTTGTCCGCGTCCGAGGCTGAGCGATCCACCAAGCTGCTGACAAACTGGTACGAACTGACCCGAGGCAGGACGGCGGACTCGGAAAAGATTCGCAAGTTCATGGAATGTCTCGGGTTTACTGTAATCGCTTGCAAGCCCAAGAGTAATCAGTCCGTTACCGCCAGCGTCAAACCGCTTCAGAGTAGAGATTTTTGTCCAGTGCCTGCCTTCGGGTCCGACGCGGGCGGGCGATACCAGATCTCCTTGAATTGGCGTTCGCCGCCGGAAGAGCGCATCGTTCAGTCTGTTTTGGAAGATCGCAACCGATGCGTGATCGTATTTCATTTTGGCAGACTGTCGCGCGACACGCGCGATTGGTTGCGAGCATGGTCGATCCGAAATCGAACTCCATTTCTTGTTGTAGACGAGGCTCTGGTGCTGTATTTATCCTCCTTACGGAGCGGCGCACTTCGCGCCTTTTTCGACTGCACACTTCCATTTGCCGCAGTTCAGCCGTTCTTTACAGCAGCAGGCCTTGTACCGCCGGAATCCTTCTACGGTCGCGAGAACGAACGGCAACAGGTTATGCACCGCTGGGGAAGCTGTTTCGTATATGGGGGTCGTCAACTCGGGAAGACAGCTTTGCTGCGGTCCGCAGAGGCTACTTTCCACCGGCCGGAGTCTCGCCAAGTAGCAAAGTGTGTCGACCTGAAGGTGCATGACATCGGAATTGCGCACAGGGCGGACCATATCTGGAAAACACTCTGGGATACTTTGCGGGAACTGGACGTCATTCCACCCGGGCAGGCTGTTCCCAGAAGCAGGGACAGGCGGGTGGATGCGGTAACCAATGGCGTCACCAAGTGGGTTGCCGAGGGACACGATTCCCGCATCCTGCTGCTATTGGACGAGGCCGACGACTTTTTGGCCGATGACCTGAACGAGGACTTCAGGGAATCCACGCGCTTGAAGGGGTTGATGGACGACACCAAACGGAAATTCAAGGTTGTCTTTTCCGGCCTCCATAATGTACTGCGAACGACAGAGCGTGCGAATCATCCGTTGGCCCACTTCGGTAAACCAATCTGCGTCGGGCCTCTGCTTGCCAACGGAGAACTCGGAGAAGCACGCGCACTGCTGAGAGAACCGCTGGCGGCTGCCGGGGGCAAATTCGATAGGGACAACCTGTTCACCCATATCCTGGTGTGGACGAATTACTACCCATCATTGATGCAGTTGTACGGGGCTCAACTCGTTCAATATCTGCGCGACTCAGCCGTTCGCCCATTCCCATATACCGTCACAATGGACGATATCAAGTCCGTCTTCGCCAGAGACGGATTACGCGAAGAGATACGTGAGCGGTTCTTGCTGACACTGCAGCTCGACCCCCGATATGAAGTGATCACATACGCTATGGCGCTCCAATTTCAGGGCGCGGGCGAAGGATTGTCCCAAGGCTTGCGCCCGCTCGAAGTACTGACGGCCGCCAAGGATTGGTGGGTCGACGGATTCGAAATCTCGGAGAAGGAGTTCGAAACGCTGCTGCAGGAAATGGAAGGGCTCGGAGTGCTACGGAAACATCGAACCGAGGGAAAGATACCGCGCTACACGTTCCGCAACCCCAACGTTCTGCTGCTGTTGGGAACCTCCGCCGAAATCGAACAGGTGCTCTACAAGGAGCGAGAATCCCCCAAGCCGTTCGAGGCATCCGCTTTTCATGCGCAGTATCCCGAGGAGGAGAGTCCCCAATCGCCGCGGCGAGGCCCCTTGAGTTACGAACAAGAATCCCTGCTCGTCCGCCGAGGGGGCGTAGCCGTAATCTCCGGCACAGCGGCCGTCAACATCAGTAGCATCGGGGAATTTCTGGGACAGCGTATGGACACAAAAACTTTTCGAGATTTGCAACTTTGTACCGATGAGGCCGGGTTGGAGAGCCAGCTGACACATTTTCGCCCGGACGAAGGGGCGGTGAGTGTTTATCTGGTCCCCTACGAAGCAGCTTGGAACGTGCGATGGATCGAAAGAGCCGCCGCCACGCTCAAGCGCATAAGGAGGGGGCAGCTAATGCGGGTCGTTTTCGTTGCGGAACCGCAGCAATTGTGGGGATTTGTGTCGGAATTGCCCAGCGAATACTTGGAAGACGAAAACGGCCTCTTCGAGTGGTTCGGCGCCCAGCCATGGAATCATGCTTTTGTACATCGCTGGTGCAGCGACCAAAACCTTCAGGTAGGCACTTCCCAGGTTCGAGAACTGCTCGATGTTTCCGGGGGCTGGCCACATGTCCTGGAACGATATGCCGAGTCAACCGCGAGAAGTTGGCAAGACAGGAACTCCTGGTTCCGAAGCTACATTAGCGAAAACCAACACGCGCTACTTGAAGTGTTAGGCCTTGGTCAGCCGCAAACGCAGAAAGATATCTTCGCGTTGCACGATTACGGGGCGTTTACCGCCAAGGATGCGAGGGAAACCGCACGCATGATGGCCGAGGACCAAGGGCGTGTTGTGGAGGGCATGTCCCTGGTGCGGCGACTCTGGTGGGCGAAGCAGTTGGGATTGGTCCAGGACACGCTAGGAACCTGGGCCCTCAATCCGTTGCTCAAGGAATTGCTGCCACAAGTCAGCGCATGAGACTGTGGGACCTGCCCGGCGCCAAGCGCTTTATCGAATCCGCTTGCGCTCCGTTGAGGGCCGGTTGCAGCGTGGTGGCGCAGTTTCCCGGCGAGATTCCGGCGGGGTTTGAAGAAGCGCTGATAGCGTCGCTGGGAAACATTTTGTCGGTGGGCAGGTTTCACGGTTCGTCCTCGCCGTTCGAAGACCTGTGTGGAAGATTCACCACCGGTAGCCGCTCTCGCATCCGGTCCCTTCAGGAACTGTGCGAGGATGACGGATTTCTGGGACGGCTCATTTGGCTCGAAGGCCTCGATGAAGAAAGCTGGCCTGCGTGGCGAGCGTTCCTCAGCCGATACGCGCAAGCCAGTCGGTCGACGCCCCTCCTGGGCCGGACACTTTTTGTCGCACCTTTGGCGGATCCCGCCCACTGCGATCCGCCCGCCACTGACGTAGCGCTGGTTACCCGCGCATGGGACGGCGTTCCTGACGAATTGGATCTATTGCTATACGCCAACGAGCGATTGGTTCAAGATTCCGTGAGCCCCGTGTTGCGCGATCTACTTGCGACCACCGTGGCGCGCGTGGCGTCTTGGGATTTCCACTGCGCGAATCGCCTGCTTCGGGAAGGCAAGCGCAATATCCTGGCGCCCACGGAGGTGCTGCGGGCCATCGCACAGGAAAAAGGGTGGACGCAGGAAACGCCCGTTGGCTGGGAGTCCGGGACGGCCTCCCAAGCTGGCGTCGTCCATCCGGCGCGGGCAGCGCTCGATAACCCGCCTCGCGAAATCGAACGCCGCGTGTGGGGCGCTCAAGCCTCTGTATTGCTACCCCGGATCGAGACTTGGCGACACGACACAGTGGAGCAAAACTGCTTCGGAGTTCGGGGACTCATGAGGCGTGCTGGAATGGAGGATGTCGACCCTTACAAACTGGAGATCGGCGACCTGGCCTCGTTGTTCGAACAAAGAAGTGCCCGCCGCGGCGTGCGAAATCGCGTCAGGAAATTGCGCAGAGCCCGTAACGCGCTTGCGCATCTCCGGCCTTTGCGTCCTGACGATGTGCTTCGGCTGATCGAAGCGAATGACGCATGACCCGGCAGCGAGGATGGCAGCATCCATAGCGTTGTTTCCAGTGACCCACCCAAGTCCAGTCTTGGGGGTATCTCTCGGGGTTGACTGTTGGGTTGACGGCCGGCGACGGCAATTCAATACATGATGGTTATGGCATTACATTGAGCTTTCCCGCCGCCCAACACAATGTATCAAAGACTTACGTGCACAAATCGACCGCCGAAACGTCGAATTCCACGCCACTCAGGATCCCAATTGGGTCAAGTTGGTAAACTTGCGCGGATGGCTGGCGGGATCCGCTCGACCGAACCGGGCAGGCGCTGATGTATGATCCGGATGTGGATATTCGGACGCATCTATACAGCTTGTCCATGGACTCTCAGCGCGGCCGGCCGTACGCCTTCGCCGGACGAAGGGACGAAATTGCCAATATCCACCGCGCCCTGAACCAGGCGCCGCCCCACGGAAGATGGCGCGGGTTGCTGGTGGTGGAGGGTGCGCCGGGGGCCGGCAAGAGCGCCCTGCTCGAACACATGTGCGACCGCTTCGCCCCGGACCCGAACACCCTCGCCGTTTATTCGGGATCCGTGCCAAGGGAAAGGGCAGTTGGCAACCTTTACGGGAAGCTGGCCGCACACCTGAGCGACTACGAGAAGGAAGATGCCCGTCGGCGTGTAATCAAAGGGTCGGAGGCGGAACTCGGTGTCGCGGTGGCCAAGGGGGCCTTGCGGCAGGGTTCGGAACTGGACCCCGCGCCCGCCCCCGATTGCGCCAACGACATCGCGGATCTTCCCGGCTTCGCCGGAAGATTGGAGTCCGGCCGGCGGGCCATCGTGTTCGTGGACGAGGCGCAGGCGCTGGAACCCGGGTCGCCCGCCGCCATCATGCTGGACGACTTGCGGACTCAGGCGGCCATTCCGGCGCTTGCCGTCTGCAGCGGAGTTTCGGATGTGGGCGACGCCCTGGAGGACGCGGGCATGACGCGGCCGGGCGAGTTCCTGCGGTTGTCGCCGCTGTCGCTGGACGATGCCGCCGACGCCGTCCGCCGGACGCTCGCCGGATGTGTCGAGCGGGGTCTGAAG
>JAAXGO010000013.1 GCA_012267425.1 Rhodothermales bacterium | reverse complement strand
TTGGGTACTCGTTCTATGTACATGGGTATAATGATAATGAATATAATGAATCATGTCAAGTGAATAATGCATGAAGTACATGGGTACACAAATCCGCCCATAAATCTCCTTAAGTGCCTTCCTGTGAAGGAGTTACAGCGTCAAATGGCCTGAATTCCGCTTGAACTTCAGGTTAGCGAATGCACTACGAAGTCAGCACCGAACGTCAATGGCTTCGTCACAAATGGTGGCGCAAACGTCGAATCCACGGACAGTAATGCACCAGCTGCATGTGCGATCTCCGCGACGGCCCCGATATCGGTCAGGCGCAGGATTGGGTTGCAGGGAGTTTCGATGTGGATGAGTTTCGTCTGAGGTCGAATGGCTTGCTCCACGGCCGAAAGGTCAGATGCATTGACGTGTGTTACGCTGACACCCGCTTTCGGCAGTATGTCGCGCGTGTATTCCACCGCGCCCGCGTAGGCAACGTCGCTCATGACCAGATGGTCGCCATGGCCGAGTACATGCGTAAATAATCCTGTGATCGCTGACATCCCGCTGGTAAAGCAGAGTGCCGCTTCCGCGTCTTCAAGTGCTTCAAGCCGTGCTTCGAGACTACACACCGTCGGATTGCGCCACCGCGAGTAGATAAATGGAGGCTCATCACTCAAGTCTCCAGCTGAAAACCCGATATCTGGATCGACGATATACGAATTTGCCATAACGAGGGGCGGAGTGACCGCCGGCCCTGCATGTTCGCCGGCGTGGACGGCCCTCGTCCGCATGCTGTCTCGGCGCATGATTGATCCGGTGAGTGACAACTCTCTGTGCAAACTACGACTTCACCGCTTGAGCATCAGCCGCTGAAAGCCCGACGACTCGAACGTGGAATCCGCCGTCAGAATACGAATTTCGGCTGTCGGCCTCCTTTCGATGAGCGCCCGCGCAGCCTGCGGCTCTAGGACCGAACACGCCGAGGCCAGTGCATCGGCCTCCATGCCCGACACTGCGACAACGGTTACATGCCGCTCCGATGTGAGGAATGTACCTGACCGTGGATCCAGAATGTGCGATATGCGGAGTCCCTCCGATTCGATATGTCGATAGTTTGCGGCGGAGGTCGCCACGCCAAGTTTGGCAATAAGGCGCTGTTCTAAAGTGACCACACCATTTTCCAGCCTCGAGCCGACCGAAATGGTCCACCCCGGCATACCAGGGGGTGCGCGCCCCACCGCAATGTCGCCACCAGCATCAACAAGCGCGCGGTCAACGCCGCGTTGGCGCAGCACGCGTAGCGCCTCATCCGCCGCATAGCCCTTGGCAATGCCACCCAGATCGAGTCGCATCCCATCCTTTAATAGTGTAACGCTGCGGGTTGTGGAATCCAGCGATATGTAGGAGTAACCGACGGCACTGCGGGATTCGCGTAACCTATCCTCGGAAGGGAGACGGCTACGCCGCTTCGCCCAGCGCCACAGGCGCGTGAGGGGGCCGACGGTCACGTCAAAGGCACCGCCGGTTTCTTCGGACAAAGCCAGCGAGCGACTGAGCACCACCCACAAATCGCGGCTAACGCGGACGCTCGAATCTGCGCCTGCCGTCGCGGACAGACGGTTGAGCTCGCTCCCAGATATGTAATCGCTCAGGAGGCGCTCAAGCGAATCGATCCGCGCAAATGCCAGATTGGCCGCACCGCGGGCCGTCAGGCTATCGGAGGCCCAGAGTACGATCCGTACCTCTGTGCCCATCTGCTGCCGTACGAAGGCGTGCCGCTCTGGCTGCGCGGCAACAGGCAGGGCTAGAAGGCCCAGCGCAATGAGAACGCCATCCCGCTGGCTCACATCACCTTGGTGACGCCAGGAATCGGCACCCGATAGGCCCCGTCAGCGTCCGGCATGACCGGCGGATCGGCGTCCCACGCGAATTCGCTCGGCATCAGGTCTAGATCCGAGGCCATTGCATCGTCCCACGTAATCTCCTTGCCGGAGTACGTCGCCATGCGGCCTAAAATGGCACTCATCGTGGCTTCGGCGCCGTTTTGCGTATCCGCAAACGTGTATTCGCCCGCGTTGATCGCCGCGAAGAACTCGTCGTGCTCCACCTGATATGGATTCGGGTCATCCTTGTCCCTGTGCCTGTAAACCGTTTCACCAGAAGTGGTAAGGAGCTCGCCGGGGCTGGGCGCCGTTCCCATCGTGCCGTGGAACCCTTCCGAAACGCGGTTCAGGCAATCCGGCATGTGGCGACACTGACTGAGTACTCGGCTACCGTCGGCATATTCGAATTCGACGAAATGGTGATCGAAGATCTCGCCATGGTCCTTGCCCGTACGTACGAGCCGACCACCCTGCCCCTGTGCTCGTACGGGGTGGCTGCGCTTGACCCAGTTGGCCACGTCAATGTTGTGAATGTGCTGCTCGACTATGTGATCACCGCAGAGCCAGTTGAAGTAATACCAGTTGCGCATCTGGTATTCCATTTCGGTAAGTGGGCGTCCGGCCATTTTCTCGTATTCCGCGCGCTCTCGGACCCATACGCCGCCGCTATTCCAATACACGCGTCCCAGAATGATGTCCCCGATGGCCCCTTCATGAATGCGCCGCACCCATTCGCGATACACCGTCTGGTAGTGGCGCTGCAGACCGACAACGACGTTGAGCTTTTTCTCTTTTGCCTTCTTTGCAGTTTCAAGGATCCTTCGGACGCCCGGTACATCGGTAGCCAGAGGCTTTTCCATAAATACCTGTTTGCCAGCTTCTACGGCAGCATCGAAATGAGTAGGTCGAAATCCCGGGGGCGTGGTTAAAATCACCACGTCAACGAGCGGAATGACCTCCTTGTAGCCGTCGAAACCAGCAAAGCGACGCTCGGGCGGCACGTCGATGCGCGAGGAAATGTCCGTGCGCTCAGTCTCTCCCCGTTTGTCCGGGTCGGTCATGTTGACAAAGCTCTCCTCAATGCGATCGGCGAATGCATCTGCCATCGCTACGAGCTTCACGTTGTCGGCAGCGTTCAGCGCCTGGACCGCCGCACCCGTCCCACGGCCTCCGCAGCCGATAAGGCCGACCTTGATCGTGTCGTCGACACCCCAGTACGCGCTGGCCGACAGCGGAAAGTGGCTGGCCATAAGCGAGCCGACGACAGCCGCCGAGCCCTTCACAAATTCGCGGCGGGTTATTCCGCCCGCTCCATTGGAAATCTTCACTGAATTACCTCCGTGTGCATGCTGATTAGGTGGGCAGCGTGAGTATCGAGCCTCCACGTGTATACATAGTTCGGTCATTCGCCGAACACAAGTGACCAAAAGGCGGCTTGCTCTTCCGGCGACGGCTCCACATGGGGTCGAACAAGCCGGAATCCCACAAATGGAGAGTCCGTGTTCCACCACATGCTCTTCGGAATCTGTGGGTCTCGGCGCTTCCAGGTGAGGCTTGACTTTTGCCGGGCTGCGCACCGCACAGCATCGTCGTCGTCATCGTAGGCACCACCGCGGACAGTGCGTGGATGCAGACGAGTGGGCTGTGCCCACGGATCCCGCACAGTGCCTCCTTCGAAGGCTGCGTAGTAGCCCTCATCATACTGATCCAGTGTCCATTCGGCCACATTACCGTGCAGGTCGTGGATGCCAAAATAGTTCGGATCCTTGAGTCCAACCGGGTGAAAAACCTCGTCAGCGTTGTCAAAATACCAAGCGACGGCATCGAGACCCTCGGGATCGTCCCCGAAGCCGTACTCCGACTCCAGTCCCGCACGACAGGCAAACTCCCACTCCGCTTCCGTCGGCAGCCTGTAAAAGCGGCCTGTTTTTTCGGAGAGCCACCGCGCATACTGCAGCGCCGCCCACTGCGTAATGCCGACCATGGGAAATCCCTGGTTACCCATGCCGTGGGCGGGATCTTCGTACGGAGGACTCGGACGCGCCACGATCTCCGGATCGAATATGCCTTCCGGTGCAGTGTTGTCCCGCTCAACGTAACGAAAGACAGCAAATTCGTCGTACGTAACTTCGTGCACGCCCATCCAGAATGGCGCGACCTCTACAGCGTGTACGGGACGCTCATCGGCCCTCCCATTTTCACTTCCCATTGAAAACGTGCCGCCGGGGACAAATGCCATCGAGAAGCCGATTTGCGTGCCCGGGATGGTATCCGCTGCAATCTCAGGCTGCGCGGCGGCAGCCATACAGTCCCACAGCGTAAGAAGCAGCAAAAGAAGAATACGGGAGCACAAGGCTAAGGGATCACTTATTGGGCGTCTTTTGCAAAAGCAGCGTCAAAAGCCGCTGCGGACGGTGCGAAGTCCACATGCTTTACAAACGCGCACGCCTCACGCGCTCCGTGTTCGCGGTCCATCCCGCCGTCTTCCCATTCGATGGATAGCGGACCGTCGTAGCCGACGCGATTGAGCGCGCGGATGATCTCCTCGAAGTCTATCCGCCCTCGGCCGATGGAACGAAAATCCCAGAACCGATCGGCGTGCCCGAATTCCGTATGCCCGCCGAAGACTCCGGCACACGTTGCACGTTCCGACCACCAAACATCTTTCATGTGAGTGTGATAGATGCGTTCGCCAAAAGCATCGATGAAAGCAACGTAGTCAACGCCCTGGTACCCGAAATGACTCGGATCGTAATTGAACCCAAACGCCTCACGATGTCCGATTGCCTCCAGCGCACGTGCGGCACTCGAAATGTCAAAAGCGATTTCCGTGGGATGAACCTCGAGGCCGAAGCGGACTCCCACCTCATCGAACACGTCAAGAATCGGATTCCACCTGTTGGCAAAATCACTGAAACCATTCTCGATGATTTCCGGCGTGTTCGGCGGAAACGAGTACAGCAGGTGCCAGATGGAGCTTCCGGTAAAACCGTTGACGACATCCACGCCCAGTTTCGCCGCTGCGCGGGCGGTGTCCATCATTTCCTGCGCCGCGCGCTGCCGTACACCCTCTGGTTCCCCGTCGCCCCACACGTGCGGCGGCAGAATCTCCCGGTGACGCTCGTCGATTCGGTCGCAGACCGCCTGTCCCACAAGATGGTTGCTGATTGACCACACCTTCAGGCCGTGCCGGGCCAGAAGGTCGTGCCGCCCTTGACAGTAGTCATCTTCTGCGACCGCGCGTTGAACATCAAAGTGATCGCCCCAACAGGCCAGCTCAAGCCCGTCGTAGCCCCAGGAGGCTGCTTTTCCCGCCAGCGTTTCCAGAGCGAGATCGGCCCACTGGCCGGTAAACAACGTTACGTGCCTTGGCATCTTGTTACTGATCTCGTCTGTTTTATGCGGGCGGCGAGTACCTCGCGTCCACCCAGGAGCGCGTGCTGCCGCTTTCGAGTGCGGACAAGATGAAGTGCACGCCTCGCGCACCATCTTGCACGCTCGGAAAATCTGTGTCAAACGCCGACGGCTCGTCGCCCACCATACGGGCCGCAATAGTACGCCCAAAATTGGAATAAATGTTGGCGAATGCCTCGATAAACGCTTCCGGGTGTCCGCTCGGGAGGCGCGAATTGTGCTGTGCGATGGCGCTCAGGTAGTCGTTGCCGCGCTTCAACACCTGCTCCGGACCATCGAGTGTCCTACAGTGCAGCCAGTTCGGGTGCTCCTGGAACCACTGCAGCGACCCACTCGACCCGTGCACACGGATATTCAGGTTGTTTTCTTCGCCTACCGAAATCTGTGAGGCGTGCAGGACGCCGCGCGCTCCGCCGTTGAAGCGAAGCAGCATGCTCACATCATCGTCTATCGGGCGGCCGGCCACGAACGTCGTTACGTCCGCGCAAAGTGCCTCGAGTTCGAGCCCTGTCACGTACCGTGCCAGGTTGTCAGCGTGCGATCCGATGTCACCGAGGGACCCCGCGCCCGCCCGCTTTGGGTCCGTTCGCCAGCCAGCCTGTTTGTGCCCGGTACGCTCTAGCGGTGTGGCGAGCCACCCCTGCGGGTATTCGACAATAACCTTGAGCACCTCGCCGATCTCACCGGCCGCAACCATTGCACGAGCCTGCTTCACCATCGGGTAGCCCGTGTAATTGTGCGTAAGAGCAAACTCGACCCCATGGTGGTGCACGAGGCGGCAAAGCGCCTCGGCGTTCTCCAGCGTATTAGTCATCGGCTTGTCGCAGACAACGTGGATTCCCGCCTCGATGAACACCTTTGCTGCCGGAAAGTGGACGTGGTTGGGAGTGACGATCGACACGAAATCGATCCGCTCTCCGTCGGAGAGTGCGGCCTCTTTCTCCGCCATCTCAGCAAATGATGTGTAGACGCGCGCAGGATCCAGCAAAAGCTCCGCGCCTTGTTGACGCGATTTGCCCGGATCCGCAGAAAATGCACCCGCGACCAGCTCCATCGCCCCGTCTAGGGCGGCGGCCATGCGGTGAACGGCCCCAATAAAGGCACCGGGCCCTCCGCCAACCATTCCGTACTTCAGTTTTCGTCCAAGCGACATGGTCAAGAGTTGAGGCTAATAGCGCAGCGCGGCAAGATGGGTGTACCCATTCGTCAGGCTTACCATCGAATCACTGGGAAAGTCGTGCTCGACAAACCAGTGTCTGAGACCGGCCTCTTCGTTTGCAGCAAATGCCGCCGCGAAGTCGATCGTGCCGCTGCCTACGACGGTCATGTCTTCGTTTTCCGCCATGTCCTTGACGTGGCAAAGCGGAAACCGTCCCGGATGCGAGGCGAACCAGGCCAGTGCGTCGTGACCTGCTTTCTTGATCCAATACAGGTCGAGCTCCATGGCTACGAGCTCTGGATCGGTCTCGTCAAGAAGTAACTCGTACGGGATGACGCCATCGGTTTCGATGAACTCAAATTCGTGATTGTGGTAGGCCAACTGCACGCCTGCAGCCCTGCACGTCTCTCCTACCTCATTGAAGAAGTCAGCGTGCCGCCGGTAGTGGTCGAGTGTCCGCTCATTTTCTGCCAGATACGGACAGACCACGAACTCATGCCCGATCGTGACGGCGGCATCCAGTACGGAAGCCAAATCACTCCGGAGCATGTCAATGCCAACGTGCACGGCCGGCGCCGTAATGCCCACACGATCGATCACCGCGCGCACCACCTCGGGCGTACGGTCAAAGTACCCGGCAAATTCCACTTCGTCATAGCCGATCTCCGCCACGCGCTCGATGGTTCCCTCGAAGTCCTCGACCATCAGATCGCGCACCGTATAGAGCTGTGCTCCGATGCGGGGAAGCATGTATCCCATGTCGCTTGTCGCCGGAGGTGCCTTGTCGCCGCGCCGTGCACACCCGGTGCCGAAAAGAGCGAGGCTGCCAAAGCCTGCGGCAGATCGAATGAATGTTCTCCTATTCAAGTGTTTTCTCAGATGGTGAGTTGTAATCACGCCCAGGAGCGGCCGATTTCGGCGTACGGAACATCCGCGTCGTATGTGCCCATCGGATTGAGGTGCAGCTCTTGAGTCGCGCCGATCTCGGACGTATAGTATCCGAAAATCGTGAGTGTTTTCATCGTGCTGAAGAAATGCGTCGCTTCCGTCGCAAGCGCTTCTTCTTCCATGGCGGTAAGAATACTCGTCTGCTGCTCTTCAGTGAGATTGACGAAGTCGCTCCCTGCCGACTTGCGTGCGAGCGCGTCCACGTCGGCTAGGCCGGCCATAAATTCGTTACGCTCGTCTGCGGAGTACCAGTCGGTTAGCATGCTGTCTATGAATTCGTGAACACGCGCCGCTCGGGCTCCCGGCGTATCCGTCTCCGGGATGATGAGCTCCGCAATTGTCGCCACAAGCTCGTCGCGCCTTTTGGTCAGCGTCCGCGCCCGGAATGTCCCTTCCCCGGCACGACAGCCTCCCAAAACTCCCGCCACCGTCGAGGCGGACAGCGCGCCACCCATGAGGATTGCGACGCGGCGTACAGCTTCCCGTCTGTCCATGAGACTACAGGTTTTTCCTCTTCAGTTCGCCAACAGCGTGATGCGCCGCACGTGCGGTCAGCGCCATATACGTGATCGATGGATTCTGGACTGCTGACGAGGTCATGCACGCTCCGTCTGTTACGAACACATTCGGTACCGCATGGCACTGGTTGTAACCGTTGAGGACGGACGTGTTTGGATCGTGTCCCATGCGTGCGGTGCCCATTTCGTGGATACCGAGACCGGGCTCCGCCCCGAGAGCACCTTCCGTGTAGTGATCGAACGTACGGATGTCGCGGCACCCCGCGGCTTCCAGCATTTCGGCAGCGGAATCTGCCATGTCTTTCCGCATGATCCGTTCGTTTTCACCCCAGTCGCAGTGAAGGCGCAGGATCGGCAACCCGTAGACGTCCGTCTCGGTCTTGTCGAGCTCGACGTAGTTGTCGTATGAGGGAAGTGTCTCGCCGTACCCTCCGAACCGCATCACCCACGGCCCCGCATCACGCAACGCGCGCTTGAGGTCCCCACCGAAGCCGCGAATCGGGCGGTTCCATCCGAGCCGCGAGGCACCTCCCTGATACCCGAATCCCCGCACGTAGTCTGTTCGCTTCGTCGCTTGTGATACGTTCCTGAAACGCGGGACATAGATGCCATTGGGACGCCGTCCGCGATAGTAGCGGTCCTCAATTCCCGGGATTTCGCCGACAGCACCGACCTCGAAGTGATGGTCCATCAGGTACCGCCCAAGTGTCCCACTGTCGTTGGCAAAGCCGTTCGGAAAGCGATCCGAGACAGAATTGAGCAGTATCTGTGCCGACGCTAGGGCCGATGCACAGAGGAAGATGAGCGTACCGCGAGCCTCGCGCATTTCTTTCGTCGTGCGGTCCACGTAGCGGACCGCCGTCGCCCTTCCTTTGTCATTGTCGTACACGATGCTGTGAACGACGCTTTCGGGTTGGAGCGTAAGCCGCCCGGTTGCCTCGGCGGCGGGAAGCGTGGCGCTCAGGCTGCTGAAGTATGCCCCGGGCGTACATCCGCGGTGGCACACCCCACAGTAATGGCACGGTGCACGCCCGTTGTGAGGCTTCGTGAGCACAGCTGTCCGTCCGATCGTGAGCACGCGGTCGTCGAATGTACGTGCTATGGCGTCGCGTACGACCGTTTCTCCCCGGTTGAGCGCCATCGGCGGCAAGAACATACCATCCGGGCAACTTGCAATACCTTCCTTTTGACCGCTTATCCCGACGAACGACTCTACATAGTCATACCACGGAGCGATGTCTTCGTAGCGGATGGGCCAGTCCACACCGAAGCCGTCGACGGCATTGGACTCAAAATCCATCGCTCCCCACCTGTAGCACTGCCGCCCCCAAAGTAGTGACCGACCACCGACCACGTCCGCTCGAATCCACGTGAACGGCTTAACTTCGACGTACGGATTCTCGGCATCGTTGATGAAGAAGTGTTCGGTGTGCTCACCGAAGGCGTACGTGCGCCGCTGAACATCGAAGAGAGCCTTGTAGCGACGCCCGTCCTGACTATTACGTGCGGGAAACTCCCATGAATTGCGGTGCTCGGTTACATAGCCCGTGCCGTGCTCAACACTGCGCCCGCGTTCCAAAACCAACGTCCGCAGACCCAGTTCGCACAGCTCCTTGGCAGCGTACCCGCCTGTAATTCCGCTTCCAATTACGATCGCGTCGTGCTCTTCGGCGGCACGTGCAATGTAAACGCGTTTGTGCGTCATAGCAGTTCGCAGGCTAGAAGCTACCCGTCGGGGCCGAATCGGACCGTTCCGGACGAAAATAGTTGTCGATACCGAATTCTGTGTGATATACATGCAAAAATGCGGTCCAACACCGTGGACGGCATTCATCTGAAACGCACCAGGCGCACATTGTCTGGGCATAAGGCAGATTTGCTTACATGGCAAAAGGCAAGGTTAAGTGGTTCCACACCACGAAAGGGTACGGGTTCATACTCCCCGACGAAGGCGGCCGTGACATCTTCGTGCACCGCAACAACGTCGAGGGCCTCGAGTGGGACGAGGTGCTGCGTGATGGCGAGCGTGTGGAATTCGAGGTGGAGCAAACCCCGAAAGGGCTCAACGCGACACACGTCAGGCGCGCGTAGTAACGTTGGTTTTGTAAGGCGGGCGGAGTAGCTTCCACTCGAGAGGCACGCGCTGACGGGCAGAGGAAGACTCCGTGGCGGCATATTTACGCCTTACGATATTGACAACCGTCTGTGCGGCCATCGGCTGTGAAAGTGGCCCTCCGTACGACGCGCGAGAGGCTGCTCTGACGATGCGGCTCGAAGATGGATTCAGCATCGAGCTCGTCGCAGCCGAACCGCTCGTCGCTGATCCGGTGGCTATTGAAATCGACGAGTTCGGCCGCCTATACGTCGTCGAAATGCCCGGTTATCCGCTCGACACCGGTAGCTCCGGGCGTATCAAGCTCCTCACTGACACGGACGGAGATTACCACGCCGACCACGCCATCGTCTTTGCCGACAGCCTACGGCTGCCTACCGGCATCATGCGCTGGAAACGCGGGGTCATCGTCACCGACCCGCCAGATGTGCTCTACCTAGAAGACTCGGACCAGGACGGACGGGCCGACGTGCGACAGGTGCTGTTGACAGGCTTTGCACTGTCAAATCCACAGCACAACGCGAATACGCCTCTGTATGGACTCGACAATTGGATTTACATCGCGAACAACCACGCGGTCTCCACGGAGCGGTTTGACGACACATTTGGCGACCGAGGCGGGGCGATTTATTTTCCCGACCAACCAAACGGTATGCGTCTTCCGCGCAATGCCTTGGACCGCAACGTTCGGTTTCGGCCCGACGATTACGTAGTGGAAGCCCGGTCGGGCAGGTCGCAGTTCGGACATACTTTCGATACGTGGGGACGGCATTTTCTCAACGACAACAGCCACCACCACGCACATGAAGTCATTTCGGCGCGGTATTTCGAGCGCAATCCGGACCTGGCCGTCGCGCGCGCGGTCCACTTCACGCCTGATCATGGCAACGCAGCGGTCGTCTTCCCCGTTACGACAAAGCCGGAGCATCAGCTGTTGACCGACCGCGGCGTGTTTACGTCCGCCTGCGGCATTACATGGTACGGTGGTGGCCTCTTCCCTGCCCCGTATGATCAAGACGTCACGTTTACGGCAGAGCCTGTACACAACCTGGTACACGTAGACCGCGTCGAGGCAGACGGTCCTACTTTCGTCGCCCGCCGCGTACGAGAGAGTCGAGAGTTTCTTGCTTCTACGGACTCGTGGTTCCGTCCGGTGAATTTCAAGGTCGGCCCGGACGGTGCACTCTACGTCGTGGACTTCTACCGGCAAATAGTCGAGCACCCCGAGTGGATGGACGACGATGCGACCTCCCGTTACGATCTCATGCGTGGCACCCAGCGCGGCCGCATCTGGCGCATCGCCCCGGACAGCGCACGTTCCCCTACGTGGCTTGACGCGCTCGAAATGGGTGACGAGGCATCAGAGGCACTGGTGCGGCATCTAGAAAGCAAAAATGCATGGTGGCGCCTTAACGCCCAACGGCTCCTCGTGGACCGGCAGGCAGTGGAGGTCGTAGCATCGCTGAAGCGTCTTGTCTCGGGCAGTCCGTCGGCAGCGGCACGCGTGCACGCTCTGTATACGCTCGACGGACTAGGCAGACTGGACTACGCTACACTCATGCGCGCACTCTCCGATTCCCACGCGGGCGTTCGAGAGAACGCAGTGCGCCTCGCAGAGGAGGAGCCGCAGATTGCCACACACCTGGCAAGAATGGCAGATGATCCTAATCTGAGAGTACGGTTCCAGGTACTCAACTCGCTCGGCATCGACCCGGTGGCTCTCTCCGCCAAGCGAAAAATCATCACCCGCGACATAGAAGACGAATGGGTCCAGATCGCCGGACTCCTTGCGTTGGGTACGGATGCCGCAGACCTTGAAGACATCAAAAGCCGAGAAACACCGGGCCGCACGCGGTATCTAGAACGCCTCGCAACGATTGTCGGTATGCAAGTGCACGATGCCGCACCGCGCGAGATCCTGGCCCGAGCGCTCCCCATCGGGCACGAAAACGACGAATGGTGGAAAGCCGCCTCGCTGCGGGGGCTGGCAGAAGGCCTTCGCCCTTCGACGCGCACGTACGACGACTGGCTCAGCGAACGGCGAGGGCTCTTGCAGCGGACGTTTGCTGACACGCCGGCATCCGATGCCGCACTGGCGGTGCTCCTCGTCATCGGAAGTTCCGAAGGAGCTCAGGAACAAGCGTCGCGCCTGGCCGCCGACGAAACTGCGGCGATTGCCGTCCGCAGACGAGCGCTCTCTCTCGTGCCCGGGAGCAGCTATGCTCTGCTGACGAGACTGATCCAGCCCGGCGTCCCGGCTCCGGTGACCAGTGCCGCACTCGAAGCTCTGGGGCGGTCGGCGGGCCCGGCTGCCGGAAGCATCGTGCTCGAGGCGTGGCCGACACTCACGCCGGAGCTCCGAGAGCGTGCCCTTGACGTTTTTTTGGCTGAAAGCCGAGCCGAGCTCTTACTCGATGCCGTGCAAGCGGGCGACGTGCATGCAGACGAGGTTGGCTGGAAACGTCGCGTTTTTCTTATGCGTGACACACCGGAACCCGTGCGAAGCCGCGCACAGGAGCTTCTGCGTGCACGTGACGACCCGGACTTGCGCTACGTCAGCGTCCCCGAGATCGATGGTGACGTCACGCGGGGCGAAAAGGTATATCGGCGCGTTTGCGCCGCATGCCACGACGCGGGATACGGTCCGGATCTGCGAACCGTTCAACACTGGACACAACGGGCACTTCTCGCGAAAATTCTCGATCCAAGCCGCTCCGTCGCTAGCGGCTACGAGTCGTTTACGATTGCGCTTGCTTCCGGTGAAGCGGTCACGGGAATCTTTGCGGATGAAACCCCCACCTCCATTACCGTCCGCAACGTGGACGGTGACCGCATCATCCTACGCTCGAATGTTGCTTCCGTAACGCGACAGGCTGGCTCCGGCATGCCGCTAGGGCTGGATGCCGCTTTGACAGCGACTGAAATGGCCGACCTTCTGGCTTTCCTCCGATGGGAGTAGGATTGTTGCCGTTCGCCGCCAAGGTGGCTATACTGTTCCGCCATTGCGTAACCAATGCTCTACTTTATGCCCCGTAGCAGTCTTCCTCTATTCGTCTCATCACTGTTCCTTTGCGCGTCCGTTGTTGCACAGGTACCGTCGCTGGATGCGTGGAAGGTTCACGATCCCGATCGTGAACAACCCGCGATGGTGGACCCGGGGCCAGGGGACAGTTCGGCGCCCGCTCCGAGTGATGCCGTCGTGCTCTTCGACGGGACGGATCTGTCCGCATGGCAGCGCCTGAATGGCGAGCCGCCAACGTGGCACGTTACAGAGGGGTACATAGAAGTCGCACGACGTACTGGCCCGATCGAGACGAAACAGGGATTCGGCGACGTGCAGCTCCACATCGAATGGGCAACGCCCAACAGCGGAGACGGACAGGACAGCGGCAACAGTGGTGTATTTCTCATGGGTACCTACGAAGTCCAGGTCCTCAACTCCTACGATAACGTTACCTATCCCGATGGACAGGCGGCGGCCGTGTACGGACAGTATCCGCCGCTCGTGAATGCGAGTCGACCTCCAAGTCAGTGGCAGGCCTACGACATCGTGTTCCGCCGTCCACATTTCAACGAAGACGGATCACTGGAGAAGCCAGCTCGGATCACCGTCTTCCACAACGGCGTCCTTGTGCAGGACAATGTCACACTGACCGGGCCAACGGGCCACAGGTCGCGTCCGCCGTACAAGGCGCATGCGGACCGGATGCCACTTCGGCTGCAGGACCACAACGAGCCGACGCGCTTCCGCAACATCTGGGTTCGCGAGCTGGAGTAGCTCCTGTATCATGGGCCGCTTCGTGCTCGGACTGGACGTCGGCGGCACCACAACACGCTGTGCGGTAGCGCGGTCCGATGCGCCACATACGATTGTAGCCCGGCGGTCAGTGCCTTCGCCGCGAGGCACACCCGAGCAGTTTGCGCTGCGCGTGAACTCAGTCGTCGCGTCGTGCCTGCGAGATGGCGGCGTAGAGTGGGCAGAAATCAGAAAAGCTGCCTGCTGCGTCTGCGGTATTACTGATTCTCTTCATGGTGTCGTGCTTGACGCTCCCAACCTGGGCTGGAGTCACGCTCCCGTGGGCAACCTCTTCTCAGAACGCTGGGAACTGCCCTGCGTCGTAGAAAACGACGTAAACGCGGCCGCCCTCGCAGAGTATCGTTACGGTGCCGGGCAAGGCTGCAGGATCGTTGTCTATCTGACAGTTTCGACAGGCGTTGCCGCCGGTATCGTCCTGGACGGAAAGATACTTGGCGGTGCCCATAATGCTGCTGGCGAGCTGGGCTATTTCCTGCCAGACCCGCGGATGATCGATCACGACTGGATGCCAAGCGGGTGTCTCGAAACGACATCCGCAGGAATGGGCCTGGCGCGTGAGTGGTCCAGCCTGCGCGGAGGCTCACACCGCCCCGACCGGGCAAGAGACGTATTCGCCGCCGGTGACGCTGGAGACCACGACGCCGTTGAGATTATCCGCCGCGCCGCCGATCATCTCGCACAGGCGGCGGTGGCAATTGGCAATCTCATCGATCCGGACAGAATCGTACTCGGGGGATCCATTGCCCTCCACAGGCCGGCAATCCGTGACCGCATCACAGAGGTCGTTACGCGTACGCTGCCGTTTCCGCCGGATGTAGTTACAGCAGCATTAGGAGAGGACGCCCCGCTCGTGGGAGCACTTGTGCTTGCCGCCGATTACTGAACACGGATCGTATCAACGGGCATTGGCACCGGTTTCTCGGTCAACTCGTCCAGGTGGCTATAAAGCCACTCGCGTGAGATGCGTACGACGTCTGCTTCTTCGTCCAATGCAGCACTCAGCGGGATTTCCCACCCGTTCACGAACAAGCGCATCCGATCGATTGCACCTTGGATTGCAAGGCTGTCTTGCACTTCGATTGCAACCGTCTCTCCCTGTTCAAGCCAGTATGGTCGCCGGAGGTTGCCGTCAATGGTGATCCGGACGGGTTCGAGAATTCCCACCGGATGGAGAATGACCGAAAACGGCGTCCCTATTACAATCTGAGCGGGCTCGTCGGCACCCAACGGCTCTGCGGATTGCTCCATTACGGATGGCATTTCGATCTCCCGCTCAGGCCATTGCCGCCAGACGATTCCCACGATCACTGCCGTCACCACGACGCCTGTGACCCATTTCCACGAATCGAATCCGGGCCGACGAAACGCCGAGGGTGGCGTAAGCGCCGGTTGGGATTCCGGATCGGGCGTGGCATCGAAAATCTCCTCCTCGCCCAGATCTATAGCGTCTGCATTGGTGACCACATGCAGCCCATCGTCGACTTCGTCCGCAATCCCAAAATGGCGGCGGCGGAGCTCACCGTCATATCGATGTTCGAGGGCCTCCTCCAGCGCCTCCACCATAAGCCGCTTCTGGATCCCTACTACCTTCGCATAAGAAATGACTAGCGATCCGAGATAAACCCGATTAAACAACGGATTGTCGAACAGCCCCGTCGTCTCGAATTCCCGCAGTGCGGAAATTGGGATTCTCGTATCCTCATAGATCTGCTGCAAGCTCACCTGACTGCTTTCGCGAATAGCTCGAAGGTCTTCGAGGAACCATCGGCGAGATTCTGAAAGCGGTGTGTTGTGCATGATCCGGTATTGGCCGCGCCCTTTTGGGCAGTCCATTTGTAGGTGTCAGTAGCAGGCGCCTACGCATGGGAATGTAAGCCTTACGGTCGTGTTTGGCATTCTTCGCCGTCGGCGCACAGACCGCAGAAAGGTTCAACGCCAATGCGTCCCCTCGCAGGCTGCTTCACCATGATAGCCAACAGGTGGCCAGCCCTGCCATAATTTGTGTCTGTATGAAAATTCTCTAAGCTGAAGTTCGACAGCTTATGAGAT
>JAAXGO010000334.1 GCA_012267425.1 Rhodothermales bacterium | reverse complement strand
GGGTCTTCAGAAACGTGGAGAAGATCCAACCGTTGTTCTGTCCGAACTTGCTGGCGACAAAGCCGGGGTGCAGGCAATTCGCTGTAACGGGTGTCTCGGACAATAGAGCCGCGAGGCGATAGGTGAAGAGGATGTTGGCGAGCTTGCTCTGCTGATAGGCGCGCCAACCTCTGTAACGCTTCGTTCCCTGCGGATCCTCCAGGTCCATTTGCCCCCCGCGATGGGCCTCGGAGGCGACGTTGACGATGCGGGCCGCGGCACTCGCCTTCAGACTCTCCAGCAAAAGCCCGGTCAGGAGGAAGTAGCTCAGATGGTTGAGGGCGAAGGTCATCTCGATGCCGTCCGCGCTTTCTCGCCGGCGGTTGAATATCGCGCCGACGTTGTTCACCAGCACGTCGATGGCGGTGCCGTCTTCGGTAAGGCGCGCCGCCAGCGTCCTGATTTCGGCTTGGCTGGAGAGGTCGGCCTGCTCGAAGCGCACGCGGCTGTTTCGCGACGAGCGGTGGATCGCCTTGCAGACCTCCGCGCCCTTGGCNNCCGTCGGTCGCGCCGGTGACGACGCAGAGCTTGCCTTCCATCGCTCATCTCCTCCTCGTCCGTCCCTGCTGTTTTCGCGTCAGCTTGGCAGCAGGAAGCGAAGGGTCAAGCGACAAGCCCGGAAGCGGCGGAGGTCGTTCGACAGGTGTCGATCCAACAAATTGTACGGCGACCGAGGAAGCATTCCTGAACGGTCGTGATCGAGACCGGGTCGCGTTGTTTGTCGACGCCGATGCGAACGCGTTCGATCTGCCTCCCGGCAGAACCATAGATGAACATGCCGTGTAGGAAGGGTGCGCGAACGAGTTTCGCACCCCACATCGTCACGAGGTTTCCGCTTCGACTTGCTGTCGGGTGAGAGTTATTCGGTCCCTGCACTTATAGACGTATCTGGAATTCTTTCAGAGTCTTATGCCATCTCTTTTCGGAACCGCCTCCGGCCCGAGGTGCCATCGCCTTGCCCGATGACCTTGCTCGATTATGGAAGCAGGGTCATTAGAAAATCCAATATGGAACCGGTCAATCCGCAAACACAATTGATGCCAATCCCGATATAACGAGTACTCCTCCTGATATGTCGCTACATTAATTTTTGTCGAGACCGCAGCGAATTATTGCCATTTGGAGTCCAAGAGTATACCACAATGGACATGAGTGGCCGCGGGCCATACCGGATTCCACCGACGAGTGCTCTGATCGCCTTCGAGAGCGCCGCGCGGCACGGCAATTTTTCTCGTGCCGCTCGGGAGCTGCGCACGTCGCAGTCCGCCATCAGCCGCCACATTGCGAGCCTGGAGCGGCAACTTTCGACTCGACTGTTCCATCGGTCCCGGACCGGGGTGAGCCTGACCGATGCCGGCAGCCGCTACCGTGACGCCGTCGCCATCGGCCTCGGCGCTATCCATGCAGGCGCTGCCGAAGTCGCCGAACTATCGTCTGTCGAGCAAGTGGAGCTGGTGATCGCCTGCTCCGACGAGATATCGCACCTATTCGTGATGCCGCGATACGACGCGCTCCAAAAGGCGCTTGGCGATCAGGTTCGAATACGGATTTTAACCTACCAACATAACATTCGATACTTGCCGCCGACGCCGGTCGCAGATGTCATCTTGTCGTGGGATCCGGCGACCAACAACCCCGAGGACTGTGCGGTTATACTCCAGGAAAAGGTGAGCCCCCTTTGCTCGCCCGGCTACGCCGCCCTTCATGCCGAAACACTCAGGCAGCCCGTAACCGATTGGAGCAAGTTGACGTTTCTCGATATTGCGAGGCCCAATGAGGGCTGGGCGTCGTGGGACAATTGGTTCGACGTCGTCGGGCACCCCGGCTCCGAACCCAGGTACGCAAATTATGACAACTACACATACGTACTGGAAGCCTCCGCTGCAGGGCAGGGCATTGCACTAGGCTGGCGCCATTTCATCGAGCGTTATCTTGAGTCGGGTGCGTTGATCACTCTCGATGACAAATTTCTAGAGACCGACAATCGATTTTGTGCCGTGGTTACAAAGAAAGGCCGACAACGGCCTCTCGCTCGAAAATGCCTGAACTTTTTTGAAAAGTGCATTTAGCGCTGATGTTGGAGTTTCAGAACGACCCGATCAGTTAACTCCAGTCCGAGAGAAAACGTTACAGACTTCGCCATCGTTTTGCCAGATTCACGCCCACGTGCGGCTGGTTCGGGAGAGCTCCGGATTCCGCACAGGCCCGAATTGGCGGTCGCAAATGTTGACTCCACGATAGCACTATGAGCGGGATCGAAAGCATCGGAGGTTCCGAGTCATGACGAAACCGCAGGGTTGTAAAGAGCACGAATAATTTCCATGGACGGTTTAGGAATATCGCACAATGCCCTTGTGCGGCACGCAAATCTGAATTTGGCCTCGCTGCAAGCAAGCGGAATCGTTGAGTGAACGCGCTCGCCGCGCAGGCAGGTACGCCCGCATTCGATAACCCGCCACATTTGGGAGGGAGTGCCCGGAGA
>JAAXGO010000333.1 GCA_012267425.1 Rhodothermales bacterium | reverse complement strand
GTTCTATCCAGCAGGCTACAACGAGACGCTCAGTGTCGGCGGTACGGAGAAAGACCTTGATACCAACGTCTTTAACTACGGCAGGAGTGTCAACGTGTACTTGGCAGGAGAGGGAATCAGCGTGACCAGTGTCGGCAATTGGTACGATCCTAACGCCGATGGGACTTCGTTTTCGGCGCCCCTGGCAGCGGGAATAGCGGCACTTGTAAAGACGGAGTATCCCGACTGGACGGCGGAGCAGGTGCGTGAGCAAATGCGACTGACTGCCGACAGTATTGACGACAGCAATCCATCTCACCTGAACGGCAAGTTGGGGCGTGGCCGAGTCAACGCCCATAGGGCCGTGACAGAGGATCCCCTGCCTGGTGTACGCTTGGTGGATTTTAGCTGGATCGACGACGACGGGAATGGGGCGCTGATAGGTGGAGAGACGGTGACCCTTACCGTGGAATTCACGAATTTTCACGGAGACGCGGAGGACCTGACGGTAGCTATCGAAGCAGAATCGGCGTCGGAGGACCATGTGGAATTTACAACGGAATCGGTTGACGTCGGGAGTCTGGAAAACGGGGAGAGTACCACGGCGACGTTTGAGTTTATGCTAAAAGACAGTGCCCCTGATAATGCGACGCTGCTGCTTTTCACGCGTATAACGGCCGAGGGGGATTTCGATGATTCCCCAGATATTATTCGCATTCCGTACAACAATACCGATACAGCAACGCACCATACGGACGCACTGCAAGTGTCGATCACGAATGAAGGAAACATAGGCTACATCGCTTATCAGGGTGACCCAGGGGGCGTCGGGTTCAAGCCAACGGACGCCGACGGTGAGACTCGTGATCCCTTATTTGAGGGAGGACTGATTATCGCGCGCAGCGCGGACGAGGTTTCTGATTGCGTCCGCGGCGACGAAGATCAGCCCGTGGGGGAGCAGAATGACGAATTTGGACTCAAGGAAGACACATACATAGACCTGATCAAGGAAGGCGCACTCACGTCGCAGAAAGGACGGGTTACGCTCGTGGAAACGCCCTCTTCGGGGACCGTCGGTGTCGAGATCCTTCAGGAAAGCTATGTTGAAAACACGGAAGAACACGAGGACGGTATCATTCTGAGGTATACGCTCACAAATGTGACGGAGAGCACGTTGGAGGACGTGCACGTTGGCCTGTTTTTCGACTGGGACGTTGCAGAGAATTTTTCTGACGAAGCCCATTGGGACGACGAAAGGCAGATGGGCTACGTCGGCGAACCACTCATTCGAAATCTTATCGTCGGTACGAAGGTACTCACGGATGAAGGAGAGATCTCGTACCGCGCAATCAACAATCCAGACGAAATATATCGCAATGAGGATGGTGGCGGATTCACCGATGACGAAAAGTGGGAGTGGACCAGCGGTGGTGTTACTAGGGAAGAACTCGACGGCGTGGACTTGAGCACGCTTACCGGGGTTGGCCCGTTTGAGATCGATCCCGGTGCGTCGGCCACAGTCGCGTTCGCGGTCGTGGCGGGAACTTCCAATGACGATTTCTTCGCAAACGTCGACGCTCTGCAGGCCCTGTGGGATGACGTAATTGATCCCGGCTCGACGGCGATAGAAGAGGATGAGACGCCGATTGCGGGCTCGTTCGGATTGCGAAGCGTGTATCCGAATCCTGCTCTGATGAAGGCCACGCTGTCCTACGAGCTTAAGACGGCGGGCGAGATCAGTCTGGCCGTGTATGATATACTCGGACGCCGTATCCGAACCGTATGGAGTGGCCAGAAGAGCGCCGGAACGTACGAAACGGAGTGGGACGGCCTGGACGACACAGGTGCTTCCGTGGCCCCCGGCGTATACATGGTAACGTTCACGGCTACCGATGGGCGCCGTACGGTCCGCTCGTCGCGTCCACTGGTGCTGGTGCGCTGAGGCGCCTACAGTACTCCGAGACGGATCAAACTGCTTCGCAGGTTGCGTGCGGACGTGAAACGGAGGGCCACTATCCCGAGCGAGAGTGCGCTCCTGACGTTGTCTGCGTTGTCGTCGATAAACAGTGTGTTGCTGGCGGTCAGTCCATACCTCCGAAGGAGAAGTCGGAAAATGCGCGGGTCCGGCTTCTTAAGGTGTTCCCGGCCCGATACAAGGATGCCCTTGAACCAGCCCATGAACTGATACTGGTGCTCCACGAGCGGGAATGTTTCCGCCGACCAGTTTGTGAGGGCATACAGTGGAGTGCCACGACGCTTCAGCTCGCGAAGCACGTCAACTGTCTCATTGATCTGGCCTGCGATCATTTCTGTCCAGCGCGTGTAGTAGGCCTGAATCAGTGAGGCATGCTCCGGCCACTCCGCAACGAGACTCCGTGTGGCTTCGGCAATAGGTCGCCCGCCGTCCTGAAGTGCGTTCCACTCAGGCGTACACACCGTCGCGAGGAATCGTTCAATCTCCGCTTCGTCTGAGAGGAGCTTGCGGTACAGATAGCGCGGATCCCAGTCGATAAGGACGCCGCCGAGGTCGAAAACGACACACCGTGGCATATGACGTATGGTTCGGATGCAAATAACGGTGGAAGAGGTGCAAACCTGCGAATGGCACCATGCGTTAATCGAGTACCCGGCGCTCAGCCAGGCTTACGTCTGAGATTTTCATGACGCGATGAAACGGCGCAAACGATACATTCGCCTGCCGCGAACGCAGCGCCGACTAGTAAGCGTGCTCCTTGGCGGATATGTGACGCTTATCGTCAACAGCCTTTTCCTGTATCTGTTCGAACGATCAACGGCGTTGCTCTATATGAGTAACGTGTTGTTGCACATCGCACTCGGGACGGCACTGGTTCTGCCGGCGCTGGTCTTTCTGGCGCTGCATCTTTCCAAGATGCCGATCCGGCTCAACTGGAAGGCCACTGGAGCGGGCGCTTTTACCGCTTCCTCGCTAGCCCTTCTGCTTGCAACCGGATTCGCGCTCGTGTTTCTCGGAGCGAGCCATTCCGGCGGATGGATTCTGCGCGTCCACGTCGTTTCAGTATTTACAACTGTACTGGGGTTCGTGTTGCACGTCTCCCTGAAGCAGGGTCTGAGGTATCGCTTCCTGGAGTGGGGGAAAAGCTGGAAGGTGGGCTGGCGGCGTACACTTCGGCATCCGCTGACGATCACGCTCGCTGCGGGCCTGGTGCTGTCGTTCTTGGTCGTAGCCGTGCCGTGGCTCACCGATGACCGAGCCGCCTATGTGGAGTCAGTGGAAGGTGATCCGCTCTCAGGTGCGCAGGCCGTTCTTGCCAAGAATGCGTACCTCGACGACGCAGACCTGGCCCGCAGCGAGTCGTGCGGGCAGCAGGGCTGTCATCCCGACATCGTGGAACAGTGGAACGACTCGGCGCATCGTTTTTCGTCGTTTAACAATCCGTGGTATCGCAAGTCCGTGGAGGCCATGGTAGAGCGATCCGGCAACGATCCTGTCCGATGGTGTGCGTCGTGTCACGATCCGCTTGTCCTCTTTACGGGCCGGTTTGCAGACGACGTGACTCTTGACATGCAGCACGAGACCTCCCTTGCCGGACTCACATGCCTTTCCTGCCATGCGATCGAAGGGTTGCGCGACGTGAAAGGCAACGGGCGCTACGTGATGGGAACACCCGACGAATACCCGTTCGCCCGAGCTTCCGAGGGTCCGGGGAAGTGGGTCCACAACACGCTTGTTCGTGCCAAGCCGGAGCCCCACCGGGAGGCGATGCTCAAGCCCATGCACCGGACGAGCGAGTTTTGCGGGACATGCCACAAGGTGGGCTTACCGCCGAACGTCAACAACTACCGCTGGAAGCGAGGCCAGAACGAATATGACGCCTGGCAAAGCAGCGGTACGTCCGGCAACACCGTGCGCTCGTTTTATTTGCCGAGTGAGCCGCTGGACTGTGCAGACTGCCACATGCCTCGAGTAGCGTCGCAGGATCAGGGGAACGACGACGGATATATCCGCAGTCACAGGTTCGCTACGGCAAATACGGCACTGCCCTTTCTGTCCGGGCACGACAAGCAGCTGAGCCTGGCGCAAGATATGCTCCGCGAAGCAGCGTCCGTGGACGTATTTGAGGTTTCCGTCGGTGGTAGGCGCTATGGCCCGGTGGACGCGATGCCAGTGCTACGTTCGGGCGATGATGTGGAAGTGTCTGTCGTCGTACGTAACAGGAAGACGGGCCATCTTCTTCCCGGCGGCACGAATGACTCAAACGAAATGTGGCTTCAACTTCTCGCTGAAAACGTGGATGGAGACCCCGTTCTGGCATCGGGTCGTCTGGATGCAAAGGGCCGTGTCGACTCGACCGCGCACTTCTGGGGAGCAGTGCAGGTCGATCGCGCAAGCCGTCTTATAAGCCGGCGCAATGCGCAAGACTGGATATCCACAGTGTACATGAATGCGATTTCGCCTGGAACCGCTCATGTGGTGCACTATCGCTTCACGGTACCTCGTGCTACATCGATTTCGTCAATCAAGGCGACGTTAAAACACCGCAAATTCAAGTGGTACTTCAATAATTGGGCATTCCGGGGTTACGTTCCTGATTCCGAAAGCGACTCGTTGGCTCGTCTCGGGGTAGACC
>JAAXGO010000332.1 GCA_012267425.1 Rhodothermales bacterium | reverse complement strand
TGATGGGAATTACTTCATCATCGGTGTTCCAGTCGGCAGATTGCGACGTGCAGGCCCCATTCGTCGGCTATCAGAGTGAGACCATTGTGGGTGTTCGTTCGGAATACACGCAGGAACTGAACTTCACGCTGCAGCCGGGTGCCGAGCTGGAGGAACTCATCGTCGAATACGAACGACCGCTCATCCAGAAAGACGCCATCGGCGTGCCGAAGATCGTGAATTCGAATGGCCAGCCGATGGCCGGCATGTCGAATCACACACACCCAACAGGCAGGAAAACGATGCGATACCACAACATAGCATTGCTTCTCATGTTGGCGCTCCTGATCGGAGTTGCTCAGGATGTGCGTGCGCAGGTTGGCGAATGTGCCTCGCCAAGCGGCGAGGCCTACCTCGACGTCAATAACGTTAGGGCCCGCATTCTGAACAATGGCAACCTATTCTGGCGTGGTGACCCGTTCGTGTACGAAGTGCCGAAAGGCGGCGGCGTAAACCCCATTTTCACATCTGGCATCTGGGTGGGTGGCCTCGTCGACGGTGAGATCAGGGTCGCAGGAGCACAGTATAATAACTATCAATTCTGGGCAGGGCCGCTGGATGACACCGGCGCACCGCCTGCGGACTGCGGTGAATTCGACAGAATCTATAAGGTCAGTCGTACCGACATCCTCGAGTACGAGGCGACGGGAGCTACGACGCCGGACTTGAGGGATTGGCCGACCGGTCTCGGTGCGCCGACTCTCGCTGCTCCGGACAACGGTCTCGACGACGACAATGACGGTGAAGTCGACGAAGAGGGCGAACAGATCTTCCTTTTGGACCAGCCGTTGGCGAAGCGCGTCGACCGAGTTGTTGATCTTGCGGGTGGTGAGCGCCCGGCGATACTAGGTGATCAATCCATCTGGTGGATCATGAATGACCGCGGCAACGAGCACATTTTTTCTTGGGTTGCCAGCACGCCTCCGATCGGACTGGAAGTACACGTGTTGGCATTTGCTTTCAACACGTCGGGTGGTGTCGGTAACTCGACGTTTTATAAGTACGACTTATTCTATAAGGGCAACGTCCCGCTGACAGATGCCTACATCGGGTTGTTTTCGGATCCCGACCTGGGCGACTACCAAGACGACTGGGTCGGTTCCGATACGCTGCGCGGAATGGGATTCGTGTGGAATTCCGATAACGAAGACGAAGGAGGCCATGGCTACGGTACGGGCCCGCCCGCGGTAGGCTACGACTTTTTTCAGGGTCCGATCGTGCCGTCTTTGGGTGATACCGCGCAGATCAGTGGCGTGAAGGTCCCCGATTTTAAAAACCTCAAGATGACGCACTTTGTCGGCGGCGGAGGCGGCAGCGGCACCCTGGACCCGGTACCGGACCCGATATATGGATCTGACTACTACAATTACCTGTCGGGACGCTGGAAAGATGGCAAGAGGATTACCCTTGGTGGCAATGGGTACAACTTTTCCGAAACACCGGTTAACTTCATGTATCCAGGAAACATCGGCACCGGTCCGGCGAGCTGCGAATTCTGGTCGGAGTGCAACGCGGACGGTGCAGGCACACCGGCTAGGGCTGCAGACCGTCGTTTTGTGATGTCCTCCGGGCCGTTTGTGATCAACCCGGGCGACTATCAGCAAATCGTCTTCGGCATCATTTGGGCGCGTGGGGAGAACAGCTATGACTCGGTGCAGAAGCTCAAGGCGGCCGACGAGCTTGCTCAGACCGCTTTTGATATCAACTTCCAGATACCGGCGCCTCCGCATGCGCCGGATGTGGTAGCAACGGCGATGGACGGTGAGGTGATCCTCGAGTGGTCAAATACACCACAGTCAAACAACTTTCTCGAAAGCTACGTGGCGACAGATCCGTTCGCACCAGTCGACAATAATCTGTACGAATTTGAGGGTTACACCGTCTACCAGTTCAACAACCCGTTGGATCAAATTGGCGAGATCATTGCGACGTACGACGTACCCAACGGCATTACGCGTGTCGTAGATGGTGTGCCCGGTGAGCCGACAAGTGTTACCGCACGGGGCTCGGACAGTGGTCTGCGGACGTACCACACCGTCGGCGGCTTGACGAATTACACCACGTATTATTTCGGTGTTCAGGGGTACGCCTACAACGACGTGTCTACGCCAAAAGTCTATCGTGGGCCGATTACACGTGTAGAGGTTATTCCGACCCGGAATCCGAACGTGCTGCAGGATGCGGCGATCGACGCGGCAAGCGATGTGGCCGCGGACTTCCATGCGACGAAGGAGGGCATCGGTGACGGTTCGGTGACGGCTGCCATTGTGAATCCCGCGAGAGTAGTGGACGCGACCTACACGGTCGAGTTCTACGAGCTTCCGACCGCCGAAACGGTGGAGATTCCGGCGTTCGACGATGACGAAATCGACGCCATGAGTAAGCTGCCTTTCAGACCTTCTGAAATCCTTGGCGTAGAGGCTCATCACATCACGTACGACATCAGGCGTGACGGCGAGCTTATCTTTGACGGCTCGACGACTGGTCAAGCGGCGCCGCAGAGGCCAGATGTCGTGGCTCTTGACGGTCTGCTGTTTAGCGTCCTTGGGCCCACGCCTGGGTGGGCTGACTTTCTGACGGTGGCTAACGCTGCCGGGCCGCTTGATCCTCCGGAATCTGCATCACTCAGCTGGGGAGGATTTCCGGATCCTGAGGGTCTGGGAGCGCCGACAAGAGGCCGTCAGCAGTCCACAAGTAATTCGAGGTGGTTCCTTCACGCAGGCGGGGCGGCGAATTCCTCGTATGGTGCGTTTCTCGCACGAGCAATGCGTGGCAACAACCAGGCTGAAGCTGGTATTCGGGATTACGAGTATCGCTTCACGCAGCGGTGTTTTGACGGTATTGACGGCGTCCTTGCGCTCAGCGACTGTCTTGCTCTTCGTGCTTTCCAGGATGGCCGACCCATGGAGGTTCCGTTTGAGCTTTGGGATGCTGGCATTTCTTCGCCTGACGATCCGTCGGACGACGTCCGACTGCTTCCGCTTATCTGCGATACAGGCCTGTGTGGTGGCGGCCTTGTGGATGGCGTATTCGACATCGGCGGTGACCATGTTTCCTCAAGCGCGTCCGATGATCCATTTACGGACTGGGTGTACTGGTGGCGTACGACCGACCCGTCTCCTGGAGAAGGGGGATACAACGGTTTCTGGACTGGCGAAACAGACCCTCTTGTCGAAGTTATGGCGCGGAGCGTGCTCGTAGTACACAATGGTGGCACAGCGCCACCGTACGATCCCGACATGGTCGAGCCGGGCACGGTGTTTCGCTTTACCACGAAGAAGCCGAACCAGCCGGGCGCGGTGTTTACGTTCTCTACGGCAGGCTACGGAGCCCAGTCGCCCGATCTCGCGACGCAGCAGGATCGCCTCGATGACATCGGCATCGTACCCAATCCGTACAGCGGAGCATCGGCCTACGAGGTCAGTCAGCTGACTGATAACGTGCGGTTTACGAACCTGCCTGATGTGGCGACGATCCGTGTCTATACGCTCAACGGAACGCTG
>JAAXGO010000331.1:492-2534 GCA_012267425.1 Rhodothermales bacterium | reverse complement strand
GCAGAGAAGAGCAAAGCAAGGACAGTATCTTCCGATTCGAGTGCGGCTCTGTTGCGGCGACGTGCACATCGTAGCCGGCCCCCGTCCATGGTTCAACGCGGAACCCTGTTGAACTCGCTTCCGTTGCGCTCGCACTCTCCGGGGGCGAGATAAGATAGGTGCGTGTGAGACAGTACTCCGTCGGAGGCAGATCGGCATCAGGCTCGCGCCTCGGCTCCTCTTTGTCAGTCATCGCCACCGGCTGCAAACGGGTCGACGTCGCAGTCGTCTTCCGGGGCCTCCGGGCACGTCTCCGTTTCCGGGATATATGCGTCGAGCGTTTCACAGAAGATGTAGGTCACTTCATCTTCATCGTCATCGGGCTCGTCCCCTCCCTCGTCGTCCTGATCGTCTTCATCGGGCGGGCCCGGATTGGTCGTGACGGGCGTGGGGCATTGCCACGGAGGATTGAGCGATCTGGCTTCGTCGCCGTTCTGGCACTTGCACACTCCTCGTGGGCTTCTCGTGGACCCACCCGGCGGGCAGGGCTGAGTTGTGTTGTAGGCGGGCGTATCGGCGTCCACCAGTTCCGGCTTGTCGCACTTAGGGCGATCGGCATTCGTCATATTCGTGCCGTTCTTCATTGCCGTGTCGTAGAGAGACCTCTCCTTGCACTGAACAATCATGTTCAATAGGCTTTCGGCGCCCTCCGACGCATACAGCACCGGCCAGCTGTCTTGTGACGGGTCCAGATCGAATTCCACACCCTCGTTCACGAAGGGCAGGAGGTCATCCCGCGTAAGTTCCACGTAAGTCCGGTCTGTATGTCCGTACTGAACACCTCCCGAACCGCCGGTGTTGCCTCCTGAGTAGCGTCTGGCCATTACCTGCTCAAACGTACATTCCCCTGGCCGGCTCGCGATGCCGTAATAGAGGTGAGTGCCGGTCGTCGTGCGAAAACTGTACTCATCCTTCGTTCCGGGGACTTTCACCCCTTACCCCCCGCCAGTTAGCCTGGCGCACTCTCACCCTGATTGTCGCGCGCCATTCCGGTTCTTGCCACCGGGCGAGAACGAGGCGGCGCACCATGGGGCGAGTTGTCCATTTCTGGGATTCACGCACTACTGGGGACGCTCGCGCACAGGGAAGTGGATCGTGAAGCGGAAGACCGCATCCGACCGGCTCACCCGTGCGCTACAGGCAGTGTCCACCCTGGTGCAATCGTCACCGGCATGCACCGCTGTGGGAACAGCAGCAGGCGCTGCGGCGCAAGCTGTTGGGCCACTACTCGTATTACGGGCTCACTGGAAACCTGCGCTCAATGAGCTGCTTTCAGGAAACGGTGAAACGCACATGGATGAAGTGGCTGAATCGCCGCGGCGGCCGGCCCCTCAATTGGGTGATATTTGCCCGGTTGCTGGCGCGGTACCCGCTGCCGGCCGCGCGCGTCGTCCATTCCATCTACCGCGTAGCGAACACTGCGGCTTGAGCAACCGTGTGCGTCAATCGCGCTCGCACGGGTCTGTGGGGGCCTGGGGCGGGTAACCGCCCTGGGCTACCTGGACACCCATAGCATAGCATAGCCACCTCAGAAGACCAAAGGAACGAATGTATCCTTCAAATCGAAGGTAACTCCCCCGTATTTCTTACCAATATCTACCTCATGAGAAGTATTATTGTAATCACGATCGCACACCCTTGCCATGCTCACCTCCATGACGGCATCGGGATATTCGGTCTCTATCGCGCATGCTGCAAACGCGTTCGCCCTTCCCGACACCGCAGGTACCTCATCATCCATGACCCCACTAAAGAAGACCCACTCCATTCCATACGCCCTTGGTTCATCGCTGGGGGAGTATCCCCTTGGCGACAATTCCCCGTTAGGCACCGCAATCTCAGTGTCGGGAACCACAAAAAAAGGGATGTGCGGATTATTCCACTCTCTACTATCTCGTTCAGCCACAAGGTAGAGGCCGCTGTCCCGCACGACGCGGACTTTCCAGACGTTATTGGAATCTGCCGCCTTCAGTGGGGCGCATGCGAAGCCATGCGCGCGCGAC
>JAAXGO010000331.1:0-346 GCA_012267425.1 Rhodothermales bacterium | reverse complement strand
CCTAGTGCTTACCATGCCACGTCTGCCGCATCGGATGCAAGCAGCCATGCACCGAAGCACCGAATACCACTGCGCACCCGTCGGCTCAGCTCATCCGTGACGAAGTCATACAGCGATCGGATCAGTGCTCCTGTGTTCGTGAGGTGATGGGATGACGTGAGTGCACCCTGCCGAGAGACGGGTCGCCAGACCTTGCCCCGCGGCCGGCGACGCGTCTTTCCATCCCTCAAGGACGGCGCCGCCCCACGGCCGAGCGAGCGAGCGAGGAACCGACGCGCGGCTGCCAACTACCCGTAGCCAGCAAACCGCGCCTCCGACTCAAGTCGCTTCATCCTCACACAGGGGC
>JAAXGO010000330.1 GCA_012267425.1 Rhodothermales bacterium | reverse complement strand
CCGTTGTCCTTTCCCCAAGTGGAGAGCCAGTTGCGAACGTACTCGGCGAAATACGGCGCAAAACTGACCGTAACGTCGGCAGACCTGAAGCGGGTCGTCGTGGTCGAATCTTTCCACGTCTCAAAAAACTCTTCGTCAAGGAGGTCGCTCTTTATCATCTGCCGCAGCACAACGTTGCGTCGCAGCCGGGATTGTTCGGGATTCTTGATAGGGTCGAATTGCGTAGTCGCCTTCAGCATGCCGACGAGCGATGCGCTTTCCAGGACATCGAGATCAGCGGCCGACTTCTGGAAATAGGTCCTTGCAGCGGCTTCGATGCCGAAGGCATTATGTCTGAACGGCACGGTGTTGAGGTACATCTCGACGATTTCCCGTTTCGTATATCTCCGCTCGAGTTCGACGGCGGTCATCATTTCCTTAAGCTTGCGCTCGAGGGTAAAAGCAAAGCCGATCTGTTCGTTATAGAGATTCCGCGCAAGCTGCTGTGTAATCGTCGAACCGCCTTGTTTCTTGAATGGGAGGCCGATTTTCCAGAGGACGGATTGCGTTACGGCGGACATCGTCCGCAGCAGGTCCATTCCCCAATGGCGCTCGAACCGGCGGTCTTCTGTCGCAATAAGTGCGTCCTTGACGTGCTGCGAAATCCCTTCATACGGTACCCAGGACCGATTCTGCCGTCCGTAGCGTGCAAGCTCCACGCCGTCAGCCGTGTAGGCGACAGATGCGAGAACGAAGTCCGGGTTCTCGATCTGTGCGAGCGAAGGGAGCTCGTCCCTAAGCGATACGAAGTACAGCGATAGTCCCAAGACTGCAAGGAATGCCAAAATAGCCGGCAAAGACAGGATGGTCAGCGCCGATAGCCTGCGGGGTCTTGCGGTCATCGATCGTTACGGGCGTTTATCAAGGATCGGCCCTAACAGCTTGCCGGGCGAATATGCGCTGTTCGTCCCGCTAACGATACCGGGACACACGGCCGTTACCCGCATTCTGCAACGGTTTCGACGAGATGTCCGTTCCACCGCAAGAGGTGTACGCCATTAGTGTCCAGGGCGCCGAATGTATGGTGTTCGTACCACGCACCCGTGTTGAGATAGACGCCATCGGCCCATGTGCAGAGCTGTGCGTTGTGCGTATGTCCCATAACGACGAGATCTGGAGGGCCGCTCGCAAGAACGTGCCGAGCATAGTCCGTCAGTGCCTGCATCGTCCGCGGATCTGGCCCATTTTTTTCCACGCGCCGGTTGACGAGTTCGGCAAGTGACATCCCTAAATCTCCGGGCAGCAGGCTGCGATACAGCCAGACGGGAAGCGGGTGCCGCATCAGACGCCGAATCGGGCGATTCGCCCGCGGCCCTATTCCGTCTCCGTGTTCGATATGGAGCGTCCGACAGGAGGCTTCTTCGACGAGCGCATCTCGCACAACGCGTACGCCGAGCTCGGTTTCGAAGTAATCGCGGTGCCACGGATCGTGGTTACCAACGAGGTAGGTGACGGGGGTTCCGCTATCTGACCAGCGCGAGAGAAGCCCGAGGAAGCGTGTGCAACCTTTCGGGATGAGCCGGCGGTATTCGATGAATTCATCGAATACGTCTCCGACCAGATACAGCCGTTCCACGGTGGACTCGTAGTGTTCCAAACACGCGATCAGCGCACGCTCACTTGCGTGCGTCCGGCGCGAAAAATGCATGTCGGAAACGAAGAGTATCACGGGCGTATCCGCTGCAACAAACGGCCGTATGAGCGCTATAACCGGCCCATCACCGTTTCCGCGAAGCAGTCGATTGATGTACGATCAGTTTTACAGGCCTCCAACAAGGTCGGCATTTCCGCCGGCCGTAAAGAACCTGCTCATTATCAATGCGCTGGTCTTTCTTGGACAACAATCAGACCGGTACGAAACTGCGCTGCTGCAGTGGTTCGCGCTGTGGCCGATCACGTCGTACGATATCGGAGTAGTTTTTTTTCCGTGGCAAGTAGTGAGCTACTCCTTCCTTCACGGAGGAACACCACATCTCTTCTTTAATCTGTTTGCTCTCTGGATGTTTGGAGTTGGCGTCGAGAATACGTGGGGATCTCGACGCTTTGTCATCTTCTATTTCGTGTGCGTGATCGGAGCCGGACTTACGCAGTTGACTGTTGCCACGATAGCGGCCGCCTCAGGCAGCGTGTACCCGACCGTCGGGGCTTCCGGCGGCGTGTTCGGCGTGCTGTTGGCCTTCGCGATGCTGTTTCCGAACCACCGGATTTATCTGTACTTTGCGATCCCGATCCCAGCCAAGTGGTTTGTGATCGGCTATGGAGCTATGGAGCTCTTTGCCGGCATTACAAACACGCAGTCAGGCGTCGCCCACTTTGCCCACCTTGGCGGAATGGCTGCGGGATTCCTGCTCATTCAGTATTGGCGCGGAAGACTGCCTCTGCAGCCCCGCAGGCGAATGTACTGGTGACAACGACGCGCTGATCCGTGAAACTTCCGCGTGCCGTTTGAAAGTATCACCGTATGCAGAGCCATCAGCAAGACGGTCGGTGACGAGGTTTCAGATCTGGTACACTGCGCTCCCGGTGGCGCTTAAGCGGCTGTTGTCAATCAACGTTGCCGCCTGGGTTCTCTGGGTCGTTCTCCTGTCGTACACTGCGGGAGAGTTTGTCCGATCGCATTTTGCCTTTCACACCGAGTGGCGGGAGTTTCTTTTCGAGCCGTGGCAGCTTGTCACCTATGCATTTCTGCACCTTAGTACGCCCGTCGTAAGTCTCGACGCTCTGTTGCATGTTGGCTTCAATATGCTCTGGCTCTACTGGATTGGGCGAGACTTTGAGGAAGTCTACGGTGCGTCGCAGATTCTGGGCGTTTACTTGCTGTCGGCCATTGGAGGCGCCCTTCTCAGCGCACTGGCGCATGCATTTTTGCCCGCGGCAGTAACTGGAGGTACGATGGCCATTATCCATGGTGCGTCTGCGTCCGTCCTGGGCATCGTGGCGGCCGCTGCGACACACAATCCGCAGCGACGCATCCGGCTTCTTCTGTTTGGCAGCGTGCGCCTCGTGCATCTTGTAATCGCGTTTCTGGTGCTTGATGTTCTGTTTGTTACGCGGAGTTCAACCGCGGTCTTCGCACATATCGGAGGCGCACTGAGTGGGTTTTTGATTGTCCGGATCGAGCGTCGTGGAATCGACTTGACGGGCTGGACTCGCATTTTCGTTGGCAGGCGACAACGCCGCCGCGGTAGACTAGGGGACTGGCTCGGGC
>JAAXGO010000329.1 GCA_012267425.1 Rhodothermales bacterium | reverse complement strand
ATGGGGTGCTCAGGCTCATTGGTCGCCTGCCACACAAGCAAGGTACCGACTCGAGAGATGCGCACGAACGTGGCCGCGCCAAGGCGGTAGAGGCCTGGTGCGCTGAGGAGGTCACCCGGATGGATATTAACACTGATAGGGTCGAGTTCAGGCGGCGTTAGTGCTGATTCAAGGTAGATGTCCGCAATGCGGAACGCCATGCCAAGGGGCTGGAACGTGGCCACATTGGACAGGATAACGACTGCGAAATCCGAGTCCGGGAAGCGAAGAAGAACCGTCCGAAATCCTGCCCAACTGCCCGAGTGACCGACGCTATTCAACCCGCGATATGTGCCGTGGACCTGTCCGAATGCATAGGGTATCGACTGCCCGCTTGCCAGCATGCCCCGTTCCTCCATCTGCTTGTGTACCGCGGGGCTGCCGAGGAGCGGTCGGCGGAAATTCTGCGTCCAGCGTACGAGATCTTCAGCCGTTGAAAAAAGGGAGCTCGATCCTAAAGCCGTCAGCTTGTTGCTGAGCACTTTGTAATTCTCCTCAGCCGGCGAATAGCCGACGGCTCGGTTGGCTACCGGTTCCTCATGGTCGTCACGAAAGTGCGTGTGGACCATGCCAAGCGGCTTAAAGACGTTTTCGTCCATCCACGCACGGAAAGACTGCCCTGACACACGGGCAACGACTTCGGCCAAAAGGTTGTAGCCAGTATTTGAATAGGAGTATTCGCTACCCGGCGCGAAATTAAGCGATTCCTGATGCTGTGCGAACCTCAAAATCTGGCCGAAAGAGATCACATCTTCCATATTCCAGCTGGCCATGGCGAGTGAGCCAGGCCAGTCGCGCAGACCGCTTGTGTGGTGGACCAGTTGCCGGATTGTGATTGGAGGATCCCGTGACGGCAGCTCTGGAATAAACGTCCTCACGTCGTCGTCAAGCGTCAGTAATCCACGCTCGGCAAGAACGGCGATGGCAAATGCACAGAACTGTTTGGAAACCGAGGCAATATCGAAAACCGTACGCCCCGTCAAGGGAATCCCGTAGTCCAGGTTGGCCATACCGTATCCGGCCATATGGACCGTTTCGCCATTTTTGAGGACGGCTACTACGGCGCCCGGAGAATCTACTCGGCCCCACGGTGCGAACAGCGAATCCACGCGCGGCGAATTCTGGGCCGCAGCCGTGTGCGCGAATGCAGAGATGATCAGAACAACCGAGAGCAGCCGTTGAGCCATGCCTATCGTTTTGCGAACCAGACTTTACGCGTCCTGCGGTTTGTGACCTCGAAGCCTGTGATCCCATGTGCATCTCGGCTAAACTCCACTGAAGGCAAAAACCACGAGTCACTTGAAAAATGGTCCTTATCGCTGCGCATGAGGTGGATGTCCTCATAGCGTCGATGGCGGGCGACCAGGTGTGTTGCTTCCAGGGCGATGGTGTACGTCGCGTCGAGCTCTTCGCTGTAGTAGGTACCGACGTACTGCGACAGCATGGTCGGATCTTCTTCGAGGTACACGTCGACAATCTTACGAGCCATGTCTGCTGGATCAAATTCTTCTAGGTTGCTCAGCACGATGATTGCCAAGTCTTCCTCCGGAAGACGTAGGAAGTGCGTGCGGAAGCTGCGGTGTGAGCCGCCGTGACCTACGGTCTGGAATCCCCTGTATGATCCGATGGTCAGCCCGAAAGCGTAGGCCAGCGTGTCGCCATTGGCAAGCCGGCCACGCTGATGTACAAGATCCAGGACGCGTGGACCTCCAACTGCACCGGTGGAAAAGTTTGTCGCCCAGCGCGCGAGATCGGTAGCAGTGGTATACAGCCCGCTGGCTCCCACGCTTGACCAGGCGACAACTTGCTCCGCGTATCCGTCGTCGCGTGTTACGTATCCCTGCGCCCGATTTGGCAGTACCTCTCTGTGATCGTCTCGGAAGTGAGAATTCTTCATGCCGAGCGGCTCGAACAGGTGCTTTTGCGTCCAGTCGGCAAACGACATTCCGGTGACACGCTCGACGATTTCGGCCATCAGAATGTACCCGGAATTGGAATAGAGGTACTCTTCTCCGGGGTCGAAATTCAGCTTTTCCTGGCGGTACAGTAGGTCGAGGATGGACTTTTTCGTTATGACATCGTCCATGTGGTAACCCGCCATTGCGAGAAGACCGAATGCGTCTCGCAGCCCACTCGTGTGATGGACGAGGTGGCGGACGGTGATCTGGAATTCGGGGAGCTCAGGGACGTACTTTGTGACTGGATCGTTCAGGTTGATGATGCCTTCGATTGCCAGCATCGCGATGGCGAAGGCCGTGAACTGCTTTGATACGGACGCGACCAGAAAGACTGTAGATGGCGTTATGGGCACGTCGTAGTCCAAATTGGCCATGCCAAAGCCGCGCCGGTAAACGACCTCATCGGCTTCTACGACAGCCACTGCGACGCCTGGTGTGTCGTTGGAATTCCACGCTGCAAAGAGCGAGTCTACCTGCTTGTCGAGGCCGGTCTGCGCAGAGCACGGTTGGGGAAAGAGCGCGAAGGCCGCAAGGAGTGATCCAATCAGGCGGAGCATGAGGGACATTGGCAAGCGCAGGGTCCTATTCTGAAAAGATAGGGAGATGGCGTATCTTGTTTCGAGTGAACCATTCAACACAAGCAGTAGTGGACTCAATGCGTGGTTTTCAGCTTGCCGCAACGGCACTCCTCGGTCTTCTCTTTTTCAACGGTTCCGCCTTGGGGCAAGTAAGCGAACCGCTGCGCATCATCGCTTTCGGGGGCCATCCCGACGATTGCGAAGTGCGTGCTTCGGGCGTGGCAGCCATGTGGGCTGCTATGGGCCACAAAGTGAAATTCGTCTCCGTGACTAACGGTGACATCGGGCACTACGAAATGGCCGGAGGCCCACTTGCTCTGCGTCGCACGGCGGAAGTCGAGGATTGTGGTCGGATTCTGGGAATCGAATCATCCGTCGTGTTGGACAACCACGACGGCGAGCTGATGCCGACTTTGGAAAACCGCAAGACGATCGCCCGGCTCATCAGGAATTGGCAGGCTGACATCGTACTGTCGCCTCGTCCGAATGACTACCACCCCGACCATCGCTACACGGCCATTCTCGTCCAGGATGCTGCGTTCATGGTCACGGTTCCGTTCTTTACGCCGGATACGCCTCGTGTAGTTGACAATCCGGTGATCCTGTATTACTACGATCGCTTCCAGAAACCAAATCCGTTCGATCCCGACATCATCGTCGGCATCGACGATGTTAGTGGCAAGAAGTACGAGTGTATGGCCGCCCTGCGTTCGCAGTTTTCTGACTGGAACGCCTGGCACGGGGGCTATCTTGAGGAAGTGCCTAAAGACGAGTCCGGGCGGAAGGCATACATCGCGGATCGCTTTGCACGGCGGGATGCGGCTGTTGCGGACACGTGGCGCGATCTTCTCGTGACGTGGTACGGGCCAGAGCGCGGGCAGGCCTTCAAATACGCGGAGGCATTCGAGGTATCGGAATACGGGAGCCAGCCGTCGATCGAACAGCTTCGAGTGCTGTTTCCGTTTTTCGACTAGGGCGTGTGCCCGATCGTTTAGGTATCACTTGATCTGACGTCGATCGCCGAGGCGTTGGAGATGGCCGCCATGGCGCACCGCGCGGGTGTTGACTTCGGTCTCGGCGTGACGGGAGACAACCTCGGTTGCTCGGACAAGGTAGTGGCGGCGAAGCGGCTCGGAGAGCTCGGCTACGATGGGCGTCGCGGAGTCGGTTTTGGTGAGGAGCCTCTCAGTCCGCTTGACGAGCTGCGGCGCATGGTAGGTGCTGTCAACATATCTGTAGGCGGCCGGAGGCGACGTCGAGAAGGTACTGCGTACGATTTGCTGGCGTGTCCACGCTAACGGAACGTGAACAGGCGCTCGTGCCGGATGGGAAGAGGAAGTGGCGACTGCACCCGCTGGATGGGGCTGCCGTTGTACGTGAGCTCGACATCTGAGACGAGCGATCTGAGCGTAGGCCGGTCGTTGGCCGCAAGGAATCCGTCCAAGTAGCTTGAGGCCGTAGAGTTGAACAGAATCATGGCCCCGTTTTGCCGAGCGTACATGGCCGTAACGGGACTTCCGTCCTTGGACATTCCGCTATAATAGCCACGCAGTCCCGTCGATCCCTGAACGGAAGCATACAGCGCGATCCAACCCCGAAGAGTAAGCCGCTCGTCGGAGTCCACGGCAAACAGCCGCATTGCCGCGGCCAGGGCATCGATGGTTACGATGGATTCCTGGCTGCCATGGTTGCGTTGCCGGGCTGCCAAGCGGTTGAGACCATTGTCCACGAGAAAGCCACCTGCGTGTGGTCCGGCGGAGTAAATGCCAGGTACGCGGTCATAGACTGCGGCATCCAGGAACGAGAAGAGAACATTGTAGAGTGCCCCGGCCATTGAGGACGAGAGGGCATCGGCATCAAGGGAGAGGAGAGGCTGAAAATACTGAAAGGCACTCCCATTGCGTGCAAGCGGGCTGTGGAGGATGACTGAAGCAGTCGTTGAGGCCGGATGCTCGCCAGCGTACGTATTCTGCGCGTCGATCATGGCGCGCCAGGTCGCCGGACCGACCTCGGGATCGGAAATGTGTTGTGTTCCGCCTATGAAGTAACTCAGCACGAACGCTACGGCATCCCAGAACCCACCGAAGAGCAGGTTCATTCCTTCCGGGTCGACACCGAACAGCCCGGCGTTGGCAAAGACGGGAAGGAACCCGCTGTCTGTCTGCGCCAGAACCCGATTGTATCCCTCTTTCTGCCTTTCGAGATATGTGAGGGCCAAAGTCTCGATACGGGTACCGCGAAAGGCCTCGGCTGCCATCGCGACCCGTGACGACAGCAGCGCGTTGTGCACGAAGGAGTAGTCCCGCGTTGCCGGTTCGAAGCCAGGTGCGCCCGCCGTGAATGCGAGTCGCGGCAGCATATTGCGGTAGTTTCTCGGAGGCTGGTCATCCACCTGTGCTAGCAGGAGATGATCCAGGATGGTTTCGATCGTCGGTGCGCGGCCTACCTGATCGAGCAGATATTGCAGGCGATATGCAATAGAGAGGGGGTCTGTTTCGCCGCTCGGCACGCCATTGCGTACGAAGCTGTGTGGAAACTGCGTGCTCTCGTCGATGGCGACGTCGTAGTAGCGCGCGTTGAAGTCCGTGAATTCTCCTTCGTCGATTGCCGGACCGTCGAAGAGAGGCTCCTCTTCGTCTTCAAGTCCCAATACGGTGCAGCCTGCAAGTGCAGACGTCGCAGATACTCCGATAGTGCTCTTGAGGAATTGCCGCCGAGTCCACGACATAGCCCCGGCATTTATGTTTGTTCGGCGCAGCTCCGGGGGCATCAGTAAATCACTCCCTGATCGTATTTACGTCTTTACAGGGCGACCAACGACGTGTTCCGACGGGCCAAATCTGCGATTGAAACCGGATTAAAGTACTTTCGGTCATTGGTTTGATGGTACCCTATTTCTGCGCATGTCAACGTATGCCGTCATAAACCACTCGATGGGTTGCGTGGCGTGGTGCGCGGTGGCGAGACCCCGAATTACGCCAGACGACGTGTTTTTGGGCCTGGGGCCGACCGATCTGGGAAGCTGTGCTGCGACTCATCTCATCCGGCAAGCTCGAATTTGACACGTTGATTGGCGGCATCTGGCCATTGAAGGAATGGCACACCGCATTCGAGGCGATGCATCGAGGGTACGTCGTAGAAATCGTACTACGCCCGTAAAATCAACAGGGGAAGGACGTCATGGAACTTGATGGAAAGGCGATCATCGTCACTGGAAGTGCGGGCGGTATCGGACAGGCGATTGCGCGGCGATGCGTTCAGGAAGGGGCGTGCGTGCTGATCACGGACCGCAACGAGGAAGGAGCACTTTCTACAGCAGCCGAATTCGCGTCCCGCTCGGCGGTTCACGTTGACGACTTGGCCGACCCGGCAGCACCCGCACGGATCGTGGCAGCGGCAGTGGAGGCGTTCGGTACTATTAGTGCCGTTGTGAACAATGCGGCTTTCATCCCGCGATCGGACATCGAAACGACAGACGTAGAGTTATTTGACGCCGTGATGGCTGTCAATGTACGTGCTCCGATGTTGCTCATTCAGGCGGCGTTGCCGTATCTCGAAGCTGCAGGTGGTTGCGTGCTAAATATCGGGTCAATGAATGCCTATTGCGGAGAGCCTCCACTCTTGGCCTACAGCATCTCGAAGGGGGCGTTAATGACTCTATCACGCAATTTGGGTGATGCGATGCATATGCGCTACGGAGTGCGCGTCAATCAGATCAATCCCGGGTGGGTCTTGACGCCCAACGAGTACCGGCTGAAGCTTGCCGACGGACTACCCCCGGACTGGCCGGAACGCATTTCCAAGACTATTACTCCATCGGGTCGGCTCGTGACGCCGGAAACTATTGCCGCGGGCGCAGTCTTCTGGCTAAGTGACGCCTCTCAACCCATCAGCGGGTCGGTAGTCGAATTCGAGCAGTATCCGATTATCGGACGCAATCCGCCGAAGGATGTGTCGTCGTAGCATGCTCGACTTACCGTCTCATTCGTGGATAAGCACTGCGTGAGCGGATTCATGGTGCTCACGAGGTGAATCGAGCTTGTGGCGACGCTTGGCGGATTGTACTGCCGCGAGCTCTCGGGCAAAAACGTCCGTCTCGCGTTCGTACGGACTTGACCTCATCAGCGAGTGTATCGCCGAATGTGCGGAGTATGTAGTGCTGGTGGGGTTATCCCGTCGTGTTGCGAGGACAATGTCGAGCAGCAAGGCGATGGGGAGAGAGTGAGAAGGTACGAGTCATGGCCTCGTCTTCGTCTTGGGGATTGCATGGACGTGATAGACCTAGCCTGGATTCCCATTCGGAATTACTGATGTGACCATTTGCGGGCTCAGGCAAATTTCAGGCGGAGCATTTTGTTGTCGAGCCACGGGATTGGTTGTCTCATTTTGTGGTAGTTGGCTGCCAGCAAGAGGGGATTGTTGGCGCGGCGCGGA
>JAAXGO010000328.1 GCA_012267425.1 Rhodothermales bacterium | reverse complement strand
GGTTTTCTGTCGGACACTAACTAGACTGGACACGGCCGCAGGTCGTCGCGAATTGACCACACCCCCTGTCGCCAACACATGCAGTTGGAGGCACTCCTCCGGTGTCGATTCCTCCCACACTTGCTTGAAATACAGACCAGCACACTTACGCAGCCTCGCCACAGCCATCGCCTGCGCCCTATCCGGTCTTAGCGCTCCGCGCTCTAAATCCCAGCTCAACTCGCTAACCACGTTGCCCGCAGCGATACCCGGTTCCGAGATCACACTAGCCTCTTCCTGAATGGCTTCCTTGGCTTCCTGAATCCCACGCTGAACGTCGGGCGCCGCGTCTCTCCGCCCGGCTTCAACCGACACGTCTGCGAAACTGTTGCTGTTCGAATTCGCATCCCGAAGCAAGAATAAGCCGAACGTTCCGGCAAGCCTCGACCATCGATTCATCCGCTCAGCACTATACCCGTGACGGATACCAAACCACTGGCCGGCGGAGCCAGCCCGGTCCGCGTACTTGTACTGTGGCACGACCCTGGTCCAAACGAGTACCGCGGAGCCCGCGGTGACCACGCGATCAAATTCGCCGAACAGAGCACGTTTCTCGGCAGTATCCTCCAATATCTGTCCCAGGTCGTTAAATACACAGAGTTCGACTCTCCCAGTATCCTTCGAAATCCACTTGACCACATCCTGAGCCCCCTCTTCGCCCTGCGCCTCAATCGTATGACCTCTCGCGACGCGGTCCACCAGCCTCGAAATAAAGTTGCTGCGGTCTTGTCCGTTCTGGTATAGCACGATAGCGCGAATCGGCCCGCCCGAAGGAAAACTGTCCTCCTGTCGGCAGCTAAGAATCGAGGCGGCGTCCGGGAGTACCACAAGCTCCTGTTCCCGCACTCTTACGGTAACACAGATGGAATACGCGACGCTTCCGACACAGAGCGCCACCAGTATCAACCACGCAAACGAGCCCGTCGCTAACGTGTCCAAATGTTGTTGCGAAAACGGCGAGTCGGTGCCGTAACGGAATGTACTGCTGTACGTACCATAGAGCGTGGGAGCTTCCGGGCGACCCTCTCGCGCCAATCCACGATAGAGCATCAGCTCATTGGAGAGCGTGGAAAGCCCCACGACCGACCGCAATGCTTCGTACAACCAACTCTCGTCAAGTCGAAACTCTCCTTTCCACTGAAACATCATCCGATCGCCCTCAGGGGCTGCTCCACCCCCGAACTCCCTGAGCATGTCGAGCCTGTACTCTTCACGCGCTCGTGCGACCGATTCGAGCGTGCGGTCCACTAGGTAACGGTCTACGCCGATGCCCAGCGCGGCCCGATGGTGAACGAATAGTAGACTGGTCGGTACGACCGCGATACAAACGACGATTGCAGCGAGAGCCAATGCCGCACGGCTTCTGTCGATGTCGGGCGGCTCTTCGTCCGTAGTCAGGCTCGCCCCAGGTGCGAGGGCGCAATAAAGGGCGAATGCGACAGCGATTAGCGGTAAACACGTCGCGACGAGCGGAAAGGCTCTCCACAGATCCCAGCCCTCCGAGCTCGGTGAATACCACTCCAGCCGGAAGCTATACAGTAAGAATGGCAGTGCCGCCGCTATCGGGATGCAAGACTTCCAACGCAAACGCGCCAGAATAGACGTTAGTCGGCCCAGAGTGGTCGCAAGCAGGAGCGGTTCCGTCCTTCGCGAGCGGATTGCAAGTGCCACAAGTACAGCAAGGAGCACTATGGTGACGAGGCCAAGCAACGCAAAGAAGAGCGTAAGCGCGACAGTGACTGCTGTCAAACTGTCTTCAAGCTCGTGACCCCGGTATACGACCAAGGCCCACGGCATGCCTTCTCCCAGGGGCCTTACGTGAGCGCGGATTGGAATCCCCGCATAGAATAGACTAATCGTGCCCCGTGCGCCGGAGTGCAGTAGCCCCCACAGTGCCGGCGACCCTTCGACATCCTCGGCGTAGTTTGTGGCCATCGCAAGGTCATCGTCGGAGTGAAACAACGTTCTACCAGATTCTCGGTCGATCACCGCAAAGTCGATGTGCTGGGGTGGGACTGTGCGGTCAAGCGAATTAAGGCGAACCGCCGCGGCTGCTACAGGCATAGCGCGGAATTCGGTGTTGATCGCCAAGACGGTCTGAATATCGCCCCGGACAATGGAATCAATGCGGTCCAGGAAGGGTGCGGCTCTTTTGCGTA
>JAAXGO010000327.1 GCA_012267425.1 Rhodothermales bacterium | reverse complement strand
GACATGCCGGGGAAGTGGCAGAGTCCGATTATCCACTCTGGGAGCGCTGGAATGACTATGCGATCGGCCTTTTTCTGGAAGGCGATACGCGTGGTGCTCTTGTCGGCTTTGAGAAAGTGGCTGTGCTTGCGCCCGAGAGTCCGGAAGGGCCGGTGAACCTGGCACGGGTGTACCTCGAGGAAGGACAACTTAGCCGGGCAGCGGTCGCGTTGGACGAGGCACTGCGGCGCAGTCCGGGCAATCTGAAGGTCGCCTGGTTTAGAGGAGAAATATTCAAAGCGACCGGCATGTACGATGAGGCACTCAAAGAATGGGCCAAAGTATACGAGGTCTATCCACGAGACCGAGTACTGCTTGCAGGCATGGGGCGTGTCCGATACCTCATGGGAGATTACCAAGAGGCGCTCCGTTGGATTGACCTCGTATTGGACATTGACCCCGAAGACATTGGAGCGCTGTACAATCGCATGTTGACACTCGGGGCGCTCGGACGGTCCGAAGAGCAGGAAGAGGCGCGTGCCCTGTATGCATATCACAAGGACGATGAGGACGCACTGGCCGTGACGGCGCCCTATAAGCGTCGCCATCCGGTCGACAATCGGGAGGCACAGCCCATACACGAACATGGGCTCCATCGCTGAAAAGAGCCTACCGTGCCAGAAGCGATATGCTGCGCAGCTCCGGAGCCTCCTTCAGCGGGAGGGCGGCGCCGCGAATTCGTCGTACTGCACGCGCTCGATGTCGATGCCCGCGGCCGCCAGTTTGCTTTCCAGGCGTTCGTATCCCCGGTCCAGGTGATAGATGCGTCCGATGTGCGTCGTGCCTTCGGCGACCATGCCTGCAAGAACCAATGAAACACTGGCTCGCAGATCTGTGCTCATTACACGCGCCCCCTTGAGCACCGAACCACCCTTGACAGTGACGGTGTTGTTCTCTACACGGGCTTGTACGCCCATTCGGTTTAGTTCGGGGATGTGATTAAACCTATCGAAGTAGACGGTATCAGTGACAGTGGATGTCCCGTGGGCCTGTGTGAGCAGCACGGTCCATTGTGCCTGCAGATCGGTGGGGAAGCCAGGATAGATGCTCGTCGTAACGGATACTGGTTGGAGGACTTCTGGGGCAGTTACGTCAATTGTTGTGTCGCCGATCACGCACTCCGTTCCCGTCCGACGGAATATGTGGAGAAACTCCTCTCCCAAATGGTCCGCGCGTGCGTTGGTGAGACGGACTCGCTCGCCTGGTGTACCGCTTATCGCAGCGGCTATCATAAATGTGCCCAGCTCGATCCGATCAGGACAATTGGCGAAGTTGACACGTGTAAGGGAGTCCACGCCTTCGACTTCGATTGTGCGCGTGCCGACGCCAGCGAGACGTGCGCCCATGGCCTTGAGCATTTCACAGAAAACGACCACGTCCGGCTCGATGGCTGCGTTTTCGATACGCGAGGTTCCCTTTGCGGTAACGGCAGCCAACAGGATGTTCACCGTTGCACCGACGCTGGAGGGCTCCAGCGCGAATGAGCCTCCGGCAAGCCGCCGCCCCGGCGCCGTGGCTACGATGTCGCCTTCATCCAGATCAATCGTCGCACCGAGTGCCTTGATCCCTTCGATATGCAAATTGACCGGGCGCGGGCCCCAGGCGCAGCCGCCGGGCAACGAAACGCGAGCACGTCCGCAGCGTCCCAAAAGTGCCCCCAGCATATAGAAGGAAGCGCGCAGTTTTTTGACGAGTTCGTATGGAGCCTCAGGAAATTCGATTCGTGTCGCATCTATCGTCAACTGGTGACCTTCGACGTCGACGAAGGCACCAGCAACTCGTAGGACGTGCGAAAACGTCTGCGTATCACGCAGGACCGGGATGTGCCTGAGCGTCGTAACACCGCCTGCCAGGATGGACGCTGCCATAAGTGGCAGCGCGGTATTCTTGGAACTGCCCACGGGCAAGGTGCCTTTCAGCTTTCGTCCTCCTCGTATGACCAGTTTTTCCATGTGCGCGTTGGTATGCAGTGGGGTACAGCGGCGTAAAATACTGCGGGCGAGGCAGTGTACAAACTATGATACGGTACAGGCCGGTAGTGGGTTAACGTAGAGATAGTACGAGTAGGTAACGATGCAGCGGATTTATCTTGACCATGCCGCGACCACGCCGCTGGACACGCGGGTATTGGATGCCATGCTTCCCTGGCTGACGAGAGGATTTGGCAATGCGTCTTCAGCTCACGACCTGGGACGCAAAGCGCGTGGCGCGGTGGAGGAAAGTCGGGAACGTATTGCAAGGCATCTCGGGGCAGAACCCAGTGAAATAATTTTCACGAGTGGCGGCACCGAGTCCGACAACGCGGCCCTCAGGGGTATTGCACCCTGCGGCGGACTCATCACGTCAGCCGTGGAGCACGAAGCCGTCTTGAGGTGTGCAGAGGATCTCGGCTGCGACGTCACGCTGCTCATGCCCGGTCCGTTCGGGACCGTCAGCCCAGACGACGTAGAACGGACGATTTCCGACGACACGCGTTTGGTTTCCCTCATGTACGTCAACAACGAAATCGGATCCGTAACCTCCCTGGCGGCAATTGCAAAGGTATGCCGACGACACGGTGTTCCGCTCCACACGGATGCCGCGCAGGCTGCGGGATTCTTGTCCTGTGACGTAAACCGATTGGGCGTCGATCTACTGAGCCTCTCCGGCCACAAGATCTACGGACCGAAAGGCATCGGCGTGCTCTATGTCCGTACGGGACTCGCATTCCGGCCCTTTGTCCTTGGTGGTGCGCAGGAAAGGAGGCGCCGCGGCGGGACGGAAAATGTGGCCGCTGTAGTCGGGCTGGCGTGTGCCATGGATCTTACGGAAAAAGAAAAGGATGCGAGATCTGCACACGTGACCCGGCTGAGGAAACGCTTAGAGAGGAGGATCCGTGACACACTGCGGGGCGGGTTCATCTTCAACACACCACTGAACGCCACATCACAGGCTGCCCCGCACATCTTGAACCTATCATTTCCTCCGGTCGACGGACAGGCGCTGGATGGTGAAATGCTCTTGCTTAACTTGGATCTTCAGGGAGTGATGGTCTCGGCCGGATCGGCATGTACGAGCGGCGCCGTAGAGCCGAGCCACGTGCTGATGGCCTTAGGTAGAGATCGGGCGACGGCTTCTGCATCACTACGGTTTTCACTCGGTAAGGACACGACAGTCGAGGACATCGATACAGCCATCACGCGCTTGGCCGGAATTATCGAGCGAATGCGGTCGCGGAGGGCGTAGTGAACGCCACGCTGATAGTCTTCGCCAAAACGCCGGTCGCCGGAGCGGTGAAGACTCGTCTGACGTCACTCCTTACGGCTGATGACGCTGCGCGACTTTACGGCGCATTCCTACGTGACGCGCTGGTGCAGTATTCCGAGCTCGGAGTTTCCGTTCGGCTCTACCTTGCCGGTGCCGCCGACTGGAATCAGCCGGTTCCACCCGGGACGACGCTCCACAGACAAAGCGGATCACGTCTCGGTGAGCGGATGTGTGCAGCGTTCGAAGAATCGTTTCGAGAAGGGTATGGGCGCGCGGTCGTTGTCGGGACAGATCATCCGACCTTGCCGTCGGAGTATCTAGGCTGTGCATTCGACGTCCTTGATTCTCCCGAATCTGTGGCAATCGGCCCGAGCAGGGACGGCGGATTCTACCTCTTGGGAATGACGAGACTGTATGAAAAGCTCTTTCGGAACATGAGGTACAGCCATGCACGGGTCTACGAAGAGACACTCACACGTGCGGAGAAAACGTCAGCTTGCATAACAATCCTGCCTCCGTGGCATGACGTTGATACGCCGGATGAGCTCGTGAAGCTGGTTCGTGAGCTTGACCTCGGACGGAGTACTACGCCGAATACTCGGCGCGCAATCGAGGACCTCAGAACCCGCTACGACATCTAAGAGAATGGAGCCGAGAGATTCACCGGCGACTGATCACCTGGCCTAATGAGTAGATCGAGGTGATGACTCTGTGGACATCATGATACAGTCCCATACCTCCGGCGCAGCAGTGGAGTCGCGTGCCACCGTTTTTGGTCCCGCGTCGCTGTCCAATCTCGGCCCAGGCTTCGATACTATCGGGATCTGCCTGACAGGCATTGGCGATGTTGTGAGCGCCTGCCTCACAGACAGGGCGGGTGTTCGCATCACAAGAGCGGGGTACGGCATTCCATTGGATCCGCTCCGAAACACGGCGGGGAGGGCTGCGAGTCTGGTGCTGGAAATGGCCGGTTCGTCCCAGGGGATCGATCTTGCCATCGAAAAGCGTATTCCGATCGGGTCGGGAATAGGCGGTTCCGCGGCCTGCGCAGCTGCCGCAGCGTGGGCTGCAAATCTCGTTCTCGGAAAACTCTTCGAACATGAGGATCTGGTAGAGGCAGTACTGGAAGGCGAGGCTGTAGCCTCCGGAGGGTGCCAGCATGGCGACAACGTTCTTCCTGCACTCTTCGGCGGAGTTGTGCTCACCTCACCTGTAGATCCTACCGACTACCGGCTCATTGAGATTCCGCGGCCGCTGTCGATGGCCATTCTTATCCCGCGCCTCAGCATTCTCACGCCTGAAGCTAGAGCGATCCTGCCCGAGTTAGTGCCACTTCGGTCCGCAGTGGAGAATGCTTCCGACCTTGCGTTCTTACTACACGCGCTGCAATCCGGTGACTTCCGGCGTGCGGGACGCTATATGATGCGTGACCGACTTGTCGAGCCGGTGCGCGCACGGCTTGTCACCTGCTACAATGCTGTACGACGGGCGGCGCTCAAGGCCGGAGCATACGGATGCGCACTCACTGGCTCTGGACCGGCTATGTTTTCCGTCGCGGAAGATGATACCGACGCGAAAGCCATACTGGCGGTCATGCGATCTGCGTCGTTGGAAGAGGGGATTGAGGCAGACGGACTGGTTACACGATCATCCGAGAGTGGCGTACGGGTCGTCAGTACGGAGGAGGCCATAGACGGGCGCCGACCGTAGTCGTCGCAGAGAGTGCCTGCCATCGACTATCTGCCGAGAAGGTATCTCAGCCTCAGCGACAGTGTTAGGTGGTTGATATTGCCAAACTCGGATGTGCTCGTAAGATGCGGCACCGGGTGCTCATCGTAGGGTCCTTCGTATTCGAGGCCTCCCGCGTGTCCACCGGTCAGGCGCAAGCTGATGAGGAGACCGTCGCGAAAAGCACGGTCTAAACCGACGAATACGCGTTGGGAAAACACGGTATCGGTCATGTCGCCCGTTTGCCGTACGTTGTAGGTCGACAGGTCGGCAAGCTCACAGAGCTCCTGCAGGCAGTAGTACTGGCTCTGAAAAAACGAGTCACCGACTTTGAGCATGGATACGCCGATACCCGCGCCGACGTACGGACGAATTGTCCCCGATCCGATCCTGTACGTTGCGTTGACGGCAAACGTCCTGTTCGTAAATGCTCCGACCATATTTAGGGTAGGGTTGGCGTAGTCCGAAGTCTCAAGTACCTCGACAGGCGCTCCGTCTAAGTTCGTGATGGTCCTGAATTCCTGCGTTAGGTTCGCGGTGTGCTCAGAGGCACTAACGTCCACGCTCACAGTCTGCCAAGCGTACCCGACGGCTACACCGAAGGACGTAGCGCGCTCAGCATCCACAGTGTAAGACCAACGGTATCCATTCGAGCTACTACACACGTAGGTTGGATAGCAGATGTGATCGGAGTTGTGCCCCTGCTGGTCCATTGTAGCTGACCACGCGGCCCCGACAGTGGTTTCGATATACCACTCGTCCTCGTCCTGTGCTGTTGCAGCTGTCGCCATACCTGCGCAGCCCACGAGCGTTAGAATTACAATCCGTCGCATTCCACTACCTGCTTGCTGTCGAGAATCAGTTAGTCAAATATACTTTCGCTTGCCAACTCGGTTGCCCGGACGCTGAACATACGCGCGCCAGGCGGATTGAAGCGTCGTGCTCATACGCCGTTGAGAGAGCCGGATGGAAGACTCAGCGCGAATGCCGTGCTACGAGAGTACACGCGGAGGTGCCCCGCGAGTTGATTTTGCTTCAGCACTTTGTACGGGTCTCGCTCCCGACGGCGGACTGTATGTTCCGGATCAGATCCCTTTGCTCGGTGAATCCGCATGGCGGGCGGCCAACAGTTTTTCCAAAATGGCATTTGAAGTCCTCGCGCCGTGGCTGGAGAAGTCCGTCCCTGCTGGTGCCTTGAGGGCCGCGCTCACAGATACACTCAACTTTCCGGTTCCGCTCATTCAGCTTGAGGGAGGTGAATGGGAGAAAGTACACGTCCTTGAGCTCTTTCACGGTCCGACCTTGTCGTTTAAGGATTTTGGGACTCGCGTCATGGCGCGGCTTCTCTCCGAGATTCTCGGTGGCGAACAGCTTACGATTCTCGTCGCCACCAGCGGGGATACCGGAAGTGCGGTTGCGGATGGTTTTGCGGACCGCCATAACCTGCGTGTTGTACTGCTCTATCCGTATGGGCAGGTGAGTCCGACACAGGAAAGACAGCTCATCGTTCAGCGCCCGGGTGTCCAGGCATATGCCGTACGGGGCACCTTCGATGACTGTCAGCGCATGGTCAAGCGCGCGCTCCGCGCAGAGGACTTGAAGAAGCGCCTGGCGGCGGCCAATTCAATCAACGTGGGGCGACTACTCCCGCAGATGCTCTACTGGATATGGGCAGTCGTCTCTGGTGGTTTTCGAAATGCGCTGTTTTGTGTCCCATCGGGCAATTTGGGGAACCTTACAGCCGGTCTTTTGGCAGCTCTGGCGGGCTTGCCTGTCCGGCGGTTTATTGCCGCACACAACGCAAACGACGGTTTTTCGCGGTTCTTGGCGGGCGAGCAGAGTCCGTTTTCCGATTCGGTCCGGACTGTGTCGAACGCAATGGACGTCGGCAGGCCGAGTAATCTCGAGCGTATTCGGGCACTCGTCGATCCGGCCCGCATGCGTGAGTGGATCGTCGCCAGGAGCGTAAGCGACGATGCAACGTATGCGTCGATGCGAAGGGTGTACGAAGCGTCCGGATATGTTGCCGACCCGCACACTGCCGTCGGTCTTGAGGCTGTCAGGCAATATCGTCGTACGACCGGCGACACCGGGTGCGCCGTGGTGCTAGCGACGGCACATCCGGCCAAGTTTCCGGAGGTGGTTCGCCGCAGCATAGGGTTCGCTCCCGAAGCTCCACGGCGCCTTGCCACGGTGTGGGAACGGCCGACGCGCTCTTCTTTTCTCGGCACATCGGACCGAGACTTGCAAGCGGTGCTGCAAGCCGCCCGGCACGTACACGCTTGAGGGAGGAGGACCCTTCTGGCCCGCACGCGTCGCCTGTCGAGCACAGACGTAAGAAGTTGCATGCAACGCATACTGCAGCCTTTTGGCGAATCGTCCTGGCCACGGGCGCTCAGGAGTGACGCCGGTGTTCTTTGGTCCTTCCGCCACTCACTCCTACGACCGCCGACAGGAAAAACCCTGAGCTGGTTCGAAACGGAAAGCATACGCGCCGAAGCGGGCGAGCCATTGAGCATCGTTCCGCGTGCCGTCGCGGACGCCGCATATGCGACGTGTCGCGTCCGCTCGCTGCCTACAGACTGCTTGCGCGACCAGATTCTGGCTTCAGCCCGTTTCACGGATCCGATACGTTTCGAGACTGAAGGCGATCTTCGCGCCTTCGCATGCCTGTGGGCAGGATCCCATGCGCGGCTCCTTGCCCGACTTGCCGGTCAAACGGGGCGTTGGCAGGAAAGCGGAATCCAGGAACTGGCACGTGCGTTTTTTCTGACGGGGCGGCTGTGCAATTTGCAGCAGGATCTTGACCGTGATCGACTTTTTATTCCTCTGAGCGCATTGCGTCAGTGCGGTGTGACTCTCGAGTCCCTCAGGCGTGGAGAAGTCACAGAAGCCATACAACGTCTTCTCTGGAGACATACGGTTCGGATCCGCGATGCGTTTGCAGCCTCCGCCGACTTCGGGCAGGAGCTGTCAGGATGGCGCCGCCGCGTATTTCGGACGCATTGGCTAGCAGGACTGCATTTTCTGGCCGAGATCGAGCGACGAAAATACGATCTGTGGTCGCGGCCACTTGTGCTTTCGGGTCCGTTGCGCCTTCAGCTGCGTATCCAAGCACTCGCCGGCAAGGCCGGATTCAGATAGCATGACGACATACCGTGACGCTGGAGTGGACATTGACGCGGGCAACGAAACTGTCCGCCGTATCAAACCGCTGGTTAGAACCACGTTTACACCTGGCGTACTGGCGGACATCGGGGCCTTTGGTAGCGCCTTCGAGCCCCAATTCGACCAGTATCGCGAGCCAGTCCTCATATCGTCTGTCGACGGCGTGGGAACGAAGCTCAAAGTGGCGTTCCGGGCCGGAAAACACGACACAATCGGACAAGATCTAGTCAATCACTGCGTAAACGATATCGCGGTCTGCGGCGCCGTCCCGCTGTTTTTTCTGGACTACTTGTCAACCGGAAAACTGGAGCCGGCTGTTGCCGAAGATGTCATTTGCGGACTGGTAGCGGCGTGTAAAGAGAACGGGTGCGCACTTATTGGTGGCGAAACCGCTGAAATGCCCGACATCTATGCGGCGGGAGAGTACGACATTGCTGGAACGGTGGTCGGGATCGTGGAAAAAAGCGGCATTCTTGACGGTCGAAAGGTTGTCCCAGGGGATCGCCTCATCGGTATCCGATCGTCGGGCTTGCACACGAATGGCTACTCACTTGCTCGCCGCGTGCTCTTTGAGCGGTACGACATCGGCGACACACCGCCTGAGTTGGGCGGACTTTCCGTAGGAGAGGCACTCCTTAGCGTACATCGACCCTATCTGGCGCTCATACGTGCGGTCTGCGACACGGTGCACGCATTCGTGCACGTGACCGGTGGCGGAATCGCCGGCAATGCTGCACGAGTGATTCGTGATCCACTCACATTTACGATCGACTGGGAGGCGTGGCAGCGCCCTCCAATCTTCGAGCTAATACAGCGACTGGGGAGCGTCCCGGAAGATGACATGCGTCGGACGTTCAATCTCGGCATCGGTCTCATCGTGATTGCGTCCGAGGGCGATGCCCGCTCACTCATTGCTACGCTGCGGGTACTGGGGGAGGATCCGGTGTGCGTCGGAACGGTTACGGCCGCCGGGAATGATTCTGCGTAATTGCTTATTTTGCCTGCGTCATTGACGTGGGCTCTGCGATGTTCTCGATAGCGGTTATCGTGTGCCTGAGCTATCTGGTTGGCTCTATACCGGCGAGCGTATGGATTGGCAAGGGCTTGTATGGCGTTGATGTGCGGTCCTACGGCAGTTTCAATGCAGGGGCGACGAATGTCTTTCGTGTTCTCGGATGGAAAGCCGGTGTTCTGACCTCGCTGGTAGATATAGGCAAGGGGCTGTTCGCTGCCAGCGTCATAGCGAGCATCCGCTTTGACGACTTACCGTCGGGGATTGCATTCTGGCAGGTGGAAACGTTCGTGCGACTTGTGGCTGGCGTAGCCGCGGTCATCGGGCACATGTTTCCGGCGTGGGCTAGTTTTCACGGGGGCAAGGGTGTCAACACGGCGGCAGGCGTTCTTTTTGCGCTGACGCCGATCACGATGTGGATCGTCGTGGCGGTTTTCATCGTCGTGCTTGCCACCTCCCGGTACGTCTCGCTGGCGTCGATCAGTGCTTCCGCGTCGTTTCCAACGGCCGTTGCAGTGCGGAAATACGTCTTCGACATTGACACACTAGACGGCAGTCTGCTGATCTTCGGTGCGGTGCTGACACTGGCAATCTTCCTTGCCCACCGTACCAACATCCAGCGTCTGCTCAACGGAACGGAGAATCGCCTGCGGGAATTTCGGCTTGCCCGAGGGATGCGGGGCCGTGGCGAGCTGTAGTGGTATATAGCGTCGGTCACTGAGTGTGCAATCATCCGTTGCCGTCTTAGGTGCCGGGAGTTGGGGTACGGCCCTGGCTTTGCGCCTGTCCAAGGGTGGACATGACGTAGCGTTGTGGGCCCGCAGGCAGGAATTGGCTACTGCACTGCGTCGAGACCGGCGGAATCCCTTGTACCTGCCGGAGATCCTTGTTCCGGCAGAGGTGCTCGTCACCTCGGATCTGGGCGAATCCGTTCTCGGGCGATCTGTCTGGGTCGTTGCTACACCGTCACATGCGGTCCGGATTCTCGCAGAACGCCTGCAGCCATACGTCCGCGAGGACGTGATCGTGGTATCGGTTGCTAAGGGTATCGAAGGCGATACGCTGATGACGGGTACACAGGTACTCGGCAGCGTCCTGACACCTCCGGTTCCGGCCTCTCAAATCGGCGTTCTCTCTGGGCCCAGCCACGCGGAAGAAGTCGCCGTAGGCAAGCCGACGACGCTCGTGGCGTCGGCGCCGGACCTCATAGTCGCAGAGACGATCCAGGCCGTGTTCATGTCTCCGCACTTGCGTGTATACGTCAATGAGGACCTGGTCGGGGTGGAGATGGGCGGATCGGTGAAAAACGTAATGGCGATCGCCGCCGGCATAGGCGACGGCATCGGGTACGGCGACAATGCGAAGGCTGCCCTGCTAACTCGCGGAATGGCGGAGATCCAGCGTCTAGGTGTCGTGGTGGGGGCGGATCCGGCGACTTTCGCGGGCCTCACTGGCATCGGGGATCTGGTGGTGACGTGTACGAGTCGCCACAGCCGGAATCGGCGACTGGGAGAGATGATCGGCAAAGGCATGTCGTTGGCAGAGGCAACCGCGTCCATGCAAATGGTCGCCGAAGGGGTTCGCACTACGGCGGCGACGCGGGCTCTTGCGCGAAAGCTCGGCATTGACATGCCGATTACGGAGGCGGTGTACGCCATACTGTTCGAAGACAAACGGCCTGTGGACGCCGTACGGGACTTGATGACGCGTGCCGCGAAGAGGGAGGACTGGCTTCCGGACACATACTGACCGTTGTGCCATGACGCTTCAAAATCTGTCACACCGGATCGAACTGGGCGAAGGGACTTTTCTCGAATTCAAGAACCGCGTGCCTGCCCCGGAGAGGATTGCCAAGGAAGTCGTCGCCTTTGCAAACACACGCGGCGGCACGCTACTGCTCGGCGTTGAAGACGATGGGACCGTTATTGGTGTAAAGGACGCCGCCGAAGAGGAATTTGCCCTTGAACAGGCCCTACGCAGACATGCGCGGCCTGTACCAGCCATAGAAGCCGAGCGCGTACGGGTGTCTCGCAAGCGTGACGTGATCGTAGTCACCGTCCGGGAAAGTGACCGAAAACCGCACTATGTCGTGGTCAAAAGATCGCGCACGGCCTACGTTCGAGTTGACGACAAGAGTCTTGAGGCAAGTGGCGAGGCTATAGGACTCATGCGCAAGAAGACGGGAGATGTGCTCTTCGAGATACGAGAAAAGGAACGCCTGCTGCTAAAATATCTCGATCTCTACGGGCGCATCAGTGTCACCCAGTTCGCCCGCCTGGCGGGTATTTCGCGGCGTACCGCGTCACGTACACTCGTGCTGTTGACACGCGCGGATGTATTGGCTCACCACCTGGATGTAAACGAGGATTACTTTACACACGGCAAGGCGATGGCACTGTAGCAGGATCTTTTTTGCTCGCGCCAGCCAATAGTAGCCCGCCCGTTCAAGTGATTCATTATGTTCGTCCGTGAATCGATCGAACGTATAGCCCGTGTGCCACTGGCGAATATACTCGACTGGCAGGATCTGATTTTTACCTGCTCCGTCGTGTGCACACCGACCATTCGTGCGAAGCTTCCGCTTCCGGCGACGGCATCGTGTCAGCATCTTCCGATGAGGTCATACGAGGTGGATCTGGCTTACGTGTTCGGTGAACGTAGCTGCCAAAAGGTGGCGGCAAAACGCGATGGAGCACCAAATTGAAGTCGGCTCTCAGTTCCTGGAATGCAGACTGAGAGGATGCCCGAATTGTACGTCGACACCTCAGCCACACATCCCTTGCGGCAAGCAAGCTGGAATAATGATATATTCCATTGTGTAATAGTCCGTTATTGCTGGATGCCTCACGTCGAAACCATACCGCTCCACGAAACGGCCCACACGCGATACCTGAATTATGCGCTGTCGGTGATAACGAGTCGTGCGCTGCCCGACATCCGGGACGGTCTCAAGCCGGTGCAGCGGCGCATTTTGTACACGATGTTCGCGAGCCTGCGTCTGTACCCGGACGCGCGGTACCGCAAGAGTGCCACGATCGTAGGGGATGCCATGGGCAAGTATCACCCCCACGGGGATACGGCCATCTACGATGCGATGGCGCGTATGGCACAGGACTTTTCGCTGCGTGCCCCCCTCGTGGACGGGCACGGCAACTTTGGGTCGGTGGACGGAGACCGCCCGGCGGCAATGCGCTACACGGAAGCGAAGCTCCGTTCGATTGCCATGGAAATGCTGCGCGAGCTGAGGCAGGAAACTGTCGACTTCCGGCCGAATTTCGACGGCACGCTTTCCGAACCCGTCGTTCTGCCGTCGGCATTCCCAAACCTCCTCGTCAACGGAGCAGCGGGTATTGCCGTTGGGATGGCGACGAACATTCCGCCACAC
>JAAXGO010000326.1 GCA_012267425.1 Rhodothermales bacterium | reverse complement strand
GCGCTTGCGGCTCTTGACGACGAACGACGCTTGGTCGTGGTTTTGCGCGAATACCACGGGCTCTCGTACGAAGAGATCGCCGCAACAGCGGGTTGCTCAGTCGGCGCTGTGCGCTGGCGTCTGCACGCCGCCCGCCAGCAACTGCGGACAAGCCTGTCCGATTTGATCGGGTGAGCGCTATGGAACCTGAGAAACCCCACGCCGGAGATCAACTATCGCAACTACTGTCGGCATACGATCCTGCTATGCCGGAAGATCTCGCCGCAAAGACGCTGGCACGGCTATTGCAAAGCGAGCCGAACCGGGAGCGTCGGAGAGCTTTGCTGAAAGCCTTCGCCGGTCGGGTTGAAGAGTTGCAAAACGGGCTGGGATGTAGTATCGCCGTCGTGTCCATCGGAGACTGCTCGGTCGTCGTACCTACTTCGGCACTGGCACGGGACAGTCAGCTGATTCCGTCGATAGCCGAGTCGAAAGAAGTCAAGTCCATAGTGCGCGAGGTCGACGAACGCGAAGTGCCGGTCGGCGTGGGCTATACGTTTACCGTAGACGCTGTCTAAGGAGGCTGTAGTGACTGACCGCAAAGACGACAGAGCCGATATCGAAGCGATCCACCGCCTACTAAACCGCTACCAGCAGGCCCATAGGGAAAAAGATTGGGATGCGGTCCGCTCGTGCCACGACGAGACCTATTTTCGCTGGTTCGGGTGTGGGTCGACCGACCCTATGGACTGGATACCACACCTATTCTTGGTGCAGAGTGAGATGCAGGAATGGGGAGAGACGCGCATGCCCGAGGGCGCTAACTACGAGCAGGAACAGCAAATATTGCAGACGGACGTTCGCGGGAATATGGCCATATCCGTAGTGCGGGAGTCGGGGTGCTGGCGGTCGGATACTGGTCAGGTATACTCTCGATGGGACGATTGTCAAAACGTGTGGTTCACGGGCCGTATTAAGGGCGAGTGGAAAATTGTGGGTGCCTTCTTCCCCGATATAACACCCAGCAAATAGAGGTCTGACAAGCTCACCAGAAGCGAAAATTCATCTCGCTCGCTCCGAAGCAAGACTACTGACGGTACCCGTTACGCCAACGCCTCGATCAATTCTTGCGGGCCTTACATCACACCAGCCTTATCACCCCGCTTTGACCATCGACTTCGATCAACTGACCGGTTTTGATCTTCTTGGTCCCGATCAAGGTTCCCACCACCGCCGGCAACCCGTATTCTCGGGCGACGACCGCACCATGACACAACGCCCCACCC
>JAAXGO010000325.1 GCA_012267425.1 Rhodothermales bacterium | reverse complement strand
CGTGCCGCCCATATCGAAGGTCAAGATATGCGGAGACTCCGTACCCATTGCCCGCGCTGCTAGACCGAACCCGCCGATAACACCTCCTGCCGGTCCACTCAAAACGAGTCGGGCGGCTTGATCAGCCGCTTGATTGATTCCGATCGTACCCCCACTCGATTGCATTACCCATACGTTCCGCCCGTTCAGGGTGTCAGCGAGGCGTGCGAGATAGCGGCCCGCAAGTGGTTCGACATACGCATTGATAACGGTCGTCGCTGTGCGTTCGTATTCACGGTATTCGGGAAGAATGTCCACAGAAAGCGAGACGTAGAGCTCGGGCATGAGCTTTGTCATTGCGGCCTCGACCTGCCGCTCGTGATCCTCGTTCAAGAAAGAAAACAGGAACACAACCGCCAGGCTTTCCACCTTGTCTGCGCGCAGCTTGAGTGCAAGCTCTCGCAGCTTGTCGCCTTGAAGCGCACTGATCACGGACCCGTCGGAACACAGCCGTTCGTCCACTTCGAAGCGGCGGCTTCGCGGCACAAGCTCCGGTACGCGAGTCTGTGCTAAATCGTAGAGAAGGGGCCGATTCTGTCGGCCGATGGCCAGGATGTCGGCAAACCCCTTTGTGGTCAAAAGGGCTGTCTTAGCGCCACGCCGTTCAAGAAGTGCATTCGTCGCAACAGTCGTGCCGTGAACGACTTCCGCTCGCGGCGACGCTTCCAGTCGCAGAAGACCATCTACGATCGCCCAGCTCTGGTCGTGAGGCGTCGAGGGCAGCTTAAGTACTTTGAGCCGGTTATCCAACAGATAGACGAAGTCCGTAAAGGTCCCGCCAACGTCAACGCCGACCAGCTCTGCCATAAGTCAAATGCTTAGCGGTACTGTCACGCAAGGAATGTAGGCACATCCCGACGGCCGTGCAGCCTGGCTTGTGATCGGTTTTGGACACAGCCACAAGCGCATGGCAAGACAGCATGAGCGGTCCGCTCAAGTCATCACAATTCTGGTCGCATTTGTTTCAAGACCTTTTCGCTGCGCTCCGGATACGCTCCCTCGACGTGGTAGCGTACGTAGTCCGCGATCAATCCTCGCAGTTCAGCGGCAATTCTCGGTGGGAGCGGCCACGTCAATGCCTTATCGAGCTCCGCGCGCGCAAATACGGCAAAGGCCCGCAGAGCACTCTTTGACGCCCCACGCGCTGACGGCACCGCAACTCCAGGAGAAAAAACGGCTCCGGTGTCTAGGGCCAAGTATCCTCCGCTCTCGGAAAGACCGGCAACGTCGGCACGCTCAAAATCCGGCGCAAAGCCGAGAAACGCGGCAAGTTGCATCTGGAACCAGAAAACCACGTGCTCCTCATTGCTGTCAACTTCGTTGAGCCGTGTCAGGACTTTTGTAAGCAGGTCGAATGCCTGACGATCCTGCTCCTCTTCCTGAAGCAGGGCGTGCGCAAGTTCCACGATGCGCAGCCCCGCCGTAATCTTGTTCATGTCCCGACCGATGCGGCTTAGCAGCCGGACGTGCGAGCTTTCAGTGAGCGTCTGGATGTCACGCCCCCGTCGCATGTAGAACACGACGTGCGTATACGACATCGGCTGCAACGTAGAGCCGAACCGGCTTTTTGGCCGCCGGGCACCCTTGGCAAGGACCGTGACCTTGCCTCTGGCGCGCGTGTACAACGTCACGATGCGGCTCGTCTCGCGGAATGCGATGCTCTTAAGCACGACGGCTTCGGTGCGAACAATCATGTCAGTGTCTCAGCAGGTGACCACAAAACATAACCTGCCCTGCAGCCGACGAGCAACCCGCAGGCACATTGCCGCCTCTTTGGCTATCATGCATGCCCCACCGGACAAGCATAGCGTACACTCCATGGTCACCACCGGCACTTGGCAAAAAGTTGGCTTTTTCCTGGTCGCGGTCTCATTGGGATCGTTCGATCTTGCAGCTCAGACGATCAGTTACGATACGACTCTGTACAACGGTCTCTCCTACCGCCTCATCGGCCCGTATCGCGGAGGACGATCGGCTGCCGTGACAGGCGTTGTGGGTGATCCGATGAAGGCGTATTTCGGGGCCACGGGCGGGGGCGTCTGGAAATCCGAAACTGGTGGTACGTCCTGGGAGAACATTTCCGATGGATATTTCGGTGGCTCGATCGGTGCAGTCGCGATCAGCGAATGGGATCCAAACGTCCTCTACGTCGGGGGCGGCGAAAAGACTGTCCGCGGCAACGTCTCGCACGGATACGGAATGTTTAAGTCGATAGACGCCGGCAAGACGTGGACGATGATCGGGCTTCAGGATTCGCATCGGATTCCGCGTATTCGCATCCATCCGCGCAATCCGGATCTCGTCTATGCAGCCGTACTCGGACACCTATCGGGACCGAATGAGGAGCGCGGAGTCTATCGCACGACGGATGGTGGCGAGACCTGGGAAAAAATCCTGTATATCAACGATGAAGTCGGCTTTGTGGACCTGGCCATGGATCCGTCGAATGCTCGCGTGATGTATGCGAGTGCCTGGCGCGTTATTCGTACGCCATACAGCCTAGAGAGCGGCGGTCCGGGATCCGGCATCTGGAAGACGACCGACGGCGGAGACACGTGGCACGAAATCACCGGCAGGGACAACGGCCTCCCCTCGGGTACGCTCGGCATCAGCGGCGTGACAATTTCCCCGGTCAATCCAAACCGCCTATGGGCCATCATTGAGGCCGCAGAAGGAGGCGTATTCCGGTCGGACGACGGCGGTGCATCGTGGAATCGCGTGAGCGAAGACCGCAATTTGCGGCAGCGCGCCTGGTACTACACGCGCATTTACGCCGACGTCGCCAACGAAGACATGGTGTATGTCCTCAACGTCCAGTTCTGGCGCTCGCGCGACGGAGGACGGACCTACGAGAGCATTTCCACGCCGCACGGAGACCACCACGATCTGTGGATCGATCCCGAAGATGCTAATCACCTTATCATCGCTGATGATGGAGGCGCGCAGGTAAGTTTTGACGGCGGGGCCAACTGGAGCACGTACTACAACCAGCCTACGTCCCAATTCTACCGCGTAACGACGGACAATTATTTTCCGTATCGGATTCTGGGGGCGCAGCAGGACAACTCGACCGTGCGCATTCTGAGTACGACCAACGGACTGAACGAACGTGAGTGGGAGCCGACGGCCGGCGGCGAGAGCGGATGGCTTGCGCCGAAGCCCGACGATCCGGAGATCGTCTACGGAGGCTCGTACGGGGGCTATTTGACGCGATTAGATCACCGGACGGGCGAAGAGCGCGCTGTCAACGTGTATCCCGACAATCCGATGGGCCACGGAGCCGAGGGCATGAAGTACAGGTTCCAGTGGAACTTCCCGATTCTATTCTCTCAGCACGACCCAGACCTTCTCTACACCGCCGGCAATCATCTTTTCAAGAGTAGCGACGAAGGACAGTCTTGGCAGATGATAAGCCCAGATCTCACGCGTGCCGATTCGTCGAAGCTCGGACCGAGTGGCGGGCCGATCACAAAAGACAACACAGGCGTCGAATACTACGCAACGATTTTCACCGTCGCCGAAAGCCCCCACGATCCGAATGTCATCTGGACGGGCTCCGACGACGGGCTCGTCTACATCACGCGCGACGGGGGCGAAACCTGGATAGATATTACACCAGACGGAATGCCCGAGTGGATGCTCGTCAACGACATCGTGGCGCATCCTTTCGAGGAAGGTGGAGCCTATATGGCCGGGACACGCTACAAGTTGGACGACTTTCGTCCGTATCTCTATCGGACGACGGATTACGGACAGACGTGGACTGCGATTACCAGCGGGATCGACGGCTCGCATTTCACGCGCGCGATTCAACCGGATTTGAAACGACCAGGCCTGCTCTATGCGGGAACGGAGTCAGGTATGTACGTTTCGTTTGATGACGGCTTGAGCTGGTCAACTTTCCAGCTCAATTTGCCCATCGTGCCGATTACGGATCTGGCGTGGAAGGAGAACGACCTCGTGGTCGCTACACAGGGGCGGTCGTTTTGGGTAATGGACGACCTCACTCCACTACATCAGCTTTCAAGCGAAGTAGCAACAAGTGATCTGTGGATCTTCAATCCGAGTCCGAGTTACCGGATGCAGCGCGGCGGCACAGTTACGCTCCGGTACCGGTTCGGCCGCGAGAGAGACAGTAGTAGAGTCGCGCTTCGAATTCTCGAGGAGGACGGCACCTTGATTAAGAGTTTCACGCCGGAGGACGACGAGCTCTCTCATCAGCCGGGCATGAATACGTTCACGTGGAACCTGCGCTACCCGGACGCCGAGTCGTTCGACGGGCTTATCATGTGGGTTGGCAACATCCGGGGCCCGCGGGGAGTACCCGGTACATACAGAGCCCGGCTGGTTGCCGGTGGCGACTCGGTCGAGACGACGTTCGAAATCCGAAACGATCCGCGCTCCCAGTCCACGCAGGAGGATCTAGATGCTCAGTTCGATTTTTTGTTGTCAATACGGGACAAGCTGACAGAAACGCACAAAGCCATCAAGCGAATCCGGGTACTTCGCACCCAGATCAAGGACATTTTGAGCCGAATTGCCGAAACGATGGACGGTGCCGAGGCCATCACCGAAGCCGGAGACGCCCTTATTGCCAAGATTACCGCAATCGAGGAAGCGCTCTACCAGACAAAGAACCAGAGCCGACAGGATCCGCTGAATTTTCCGATCCGCCTGAACAACAAGCTAGCGGGCGTTGCGCGGATAGCATCAATAGGCAACTTCCGACCGACCGATCAGGCCGTGGTGGTTCGTGACGTACTGGTAGTAGAAATCGGCGCCGAGCTCGAGAAACTGCGCGCGCTGCTGGAAACGGACCTGCCCGCCCTGAATGACATGATCCGCGATGCTGCCGTGCCCGCCATCATTCTGGAAATGGACGATTGACCGGGGAGTTCAGTCCAACATACAGGTCGTTCGGCGCTTGAGGGCCGAGAACCAGGACACGCAGCCTCTCGGAGCCGAGCATTTCCCATGGCTTGCCGTCCATCAGCCGATCCGGGAGACCTCCTCGAAATCTGCCTCGATGGGCTGGTAGATGGCAGAATCCTGCCGCGTCACTTCACTCCCAAACCCCGCCCCTTCCACACGTAGAACGCCACGGGGAACAGCACCAGCACCACCACCCCCGACGTCACCACGCCGCCCATCAGCGGCGCCGCGATGCGCTTCATCACATCGGCTCCCGCGCCCGCGCTCCACATGATCGGCAGCAGCCCAATCACGTCGGTCGCGATCGTCATCATGATGGGGCGGACGCGCTGGACCGAGCCGCGCCGGATCGCCTGCATGAGAGCGGCCCGGTCGGTGAGCAGCCCGCGGTCGTGGTAGTCACGCACGGACACGTTCAGGTAGAGGAGGAAAACGATCGCGGTCTCGGCGTAGAGTCCGGCCAGTGCGATGATCCCGACCCACACTGCGATGCTCAGGTCGTAGCTCAGGATGTGGAGGAACCAGAACGATCCGGCCACCGCGAAGGGGACGCCCAGCAGCACCAGGAATGTCTCGGGGACGGAACGGGTGGTCAGGTAGATGAGGACGAAGATCAAAAGCAGTGTAAGTGGGACCACGTACGCCAGGCGCTGCTGCGCACGCTCCAGGTACTCGTACTGGCCGCTCCAGGAGACCGTGTAGCCGGGCGGCAGCGCGACCCCTTCGGCCACCGCCTCCCGCGCCGCCTCCACATAACTCCCCACATCGATGTCGCGGATGTCGATGTACACCCACGCATTCGGCTTTGCGCCCTCGCTCTTGATGCTGGGTGGGCCGACCACGTACTCCATGCTCGCCAGCCGCCCGAGAGGCACTTGGTGGCCCTCCGGCGTCGCGACCAGCACCGACCTCAGCGCGGGAAGATCGTCACGTAGTTCCCGGCTATAGCGCACGTTGACGGGGTAGCGCTCGAGCCCCTCGACCGTGGTCGTCACGTTCATCCCGCCGATCGCGGTCTGGATGACTTCCTGTACGTCGCGGACCGTCAGGCCGTGCCGCGCGATAGCCACCCGGTCGATCGCGAAGTCGAGGTAGTTGCCGCCCATTACCCGATCCGCATACACGCTGGCGGTGCCGGGAAGCCCCCGCACAACCGACTCCACCTCGCGCCCCAGTCGTTCCAGTTCGGCCAGGTCCGGACCCGCGATCTTGATCCCCACCGGCGTGCGGATCCCGGTCGAGAGCATGTCAATGCGGCTCCGGATCGGCATGGTCCAGGCATTCGTAAGGCCCGGAATGCGCAGCGCTGCGTCCAATTCCTCGATCAGCTTCTCGGGCGTCATACCGGGCCGCCATTCGCTGCGCGGCTTC
>JAAXGO010000324.1 GCA_012267425.1 Rhodothermales bacterium | reverse complement strand
GGTCGAAATCATTGATTGATCAGACGTTCCCTATATGTATGCTAATGGCATACGTAGAAGTCGACTCCCGAGAGGCAGTGACACCCCCCGGCTGAGATAATCGCGAGTCGTAACGCGACGGCTTTCTGCCCTTCGAGTGCGCACCTCGGGAGACAAGTTCATGAGCGAAAACCAGGTCGACACGACAGAGTCCGGCAAGAAGCAGACCGAACCACGCGTGCCGCGCTCCATTCGCTTCTCAGGTTCCGAGTGGCACAGCATCGAAAAGGTGGCAAAGGCACGCGGCATGACGGCTGCCGAACTGGTGCGCCATGCCGCGATGGGTTTCGCCGATCGCAGCATCGCCCCAGCTCCGAGCCATTCCCGCCCGAGGTCGCCGCCCAGATCGAGCGCGTCTACCGTGGCGTCTATCTGCTTTCGACGCTAAAGCGTGACGATCTGATTCGCGACGGCCGCCAGGAAGAGCTCGAACGGATCGCCAAAGCGGCCATCGAGTGGCAGGACGCGATCCGCGACGCAGCCTCCTGACCGCGGGCCAGGAGCCAATTGTGCCGAATCGTCCGTACACTCCATGATCGGGCAAGGCGTCCGGAAAGAACGATGACGAACAATTTAGCAGCGCCCATCTCCGCGCGGCTCTTGGGCTGGGAGTGATAGATTCGCGAAAAACCACGCAGCGGGATTCGGCGTCTCGGCTAGACAAGGGGGCGCCAATGTCTGAGAGAACCCACGGAGCGCCGATGAGTGTCCTGAATCGAGATCGACGGGAGTCGTCATGGTCGACCGAGTACCGCCATGACGCTCCGATAGGCTGAGGCATGAACGTATTCGACACCCACAGGCTGATCGTTGATGACTACGCTCAGTACATTCGCAGCTTCATCAACATCTCCGATCGGGAGATCGCGCGGGAGGTTGAAGACTCTCTCTCCAAGGGCCGACTGTGGCCGCAACCGCTGCTCCACTTCAACCCCGCTTACGAGCAGGTCGGCACCGTCGAGAAGGCCATTGCCTCGGGACTGCTGCATGATGACACCCGGCACATCTTCGCCGGCTACTCTCTGTATCGCCATCAGCACCAGGCCATTGAATTTGGTGTGCGCGGCACCGACTTCGTCGTCACCTCGGGGACGGGTTCGGGCAAGTCGCTGACCTACATTGGCACGGTCTTCAATCATCTGCTCTCGAATCGGGCAGCAAAGGGAGTGGTCGCGGTCATCGTCTATCCGATGAACGCACTGATCAATTCGCAGACCAACGAATTCAACACTTACAAGGACAATTACGAAAAGAACACCGGGACCGACTTTCCCATCACCTTCGGTCAGTACACGGGGCAAGAAAAGGAGGAACGGCGAAATTCGATGCGTGAGAGTCCGCCGCAGATCCTCCTCACCAACTACATGATGCTGGAGCTCCTACTCACCAGAGTGCAGGAACGACCGATCCGAGATGCCATCTTCGAGAATCTGCGGTACCTCGTATTCGACGAGCTTCACACGTACCGGGGAAGGCAGGGCGCGGACGTTGCCATGCTCATCCGTCGCATCCGATCTCAATGCAAGCACTCGATCTGCTGTATTGGCACTTCCGCGACGATGGTTTCGGTGGGTAGCGCGCAGTCACAGCGGGAAGAAGTGGCACGCGTTGCAAGCACGGTATTCGGCCGGACGTTCAAGCCCAGCCAAATCGTAGACGAGACGTTGGCGCCTTCCCTCGCCGCCCCCGGCACCCAGGTTTCCAAACAGGAACTCCATGCGGCCATCAAGGCAGGCGTCGATGCTGAGGCCTGCGAAAGCAATCTGCGCACGCATCCGGTGGCGGTCTGGTTGGAGAGCCACGTTGCCCTTGAGAAGCGTGACGGGCGATTGGTTCGGCGGATGCCCATGGGTTTCAATAACGTCGTCGAGGCTTTGGCCAAGGACTCAGGCGCACCGGAATCCAGCTGTCGGCCGGTTCTTGAAGCGACCCTTCAGTGGGTTAGTGCTGTCAATCAGCTCATTCAGGAAGGAGGATCGCAGTACACCATACTGCCCTTCAAGCTCCATCAATTCATTGCTCAGACCGGATCTGTCTACACGACGCTCGATCAAGGCGAGGAGCGATTCATCACCCTCGAGCCTGGAATCTACAAGCACGATGACAGGCGTAAGCCCATCTTTGCCAACGTCTTCAGCCGAGCTACCGGACACCCGTTCATCTGTGTTTCCCTGACCGACGGTCAGTTGGCGCCCCGTGAGTTTCGCTCGGCGGGCGACGACGACGAAGCTGGCACAGACGGATACCTGATCGTCGGTGACGGCATCTGGGACCCCGCTCAGGATCTCGATTACCTGCCGGACGCGTGGATACGGACCCGGGCGAGCGGCGAGAAGGTGCCCGATTCGAAGAAGCGCGCCAGCTTCCCCCGAAAGCTGTACTTCGACAAACGGGGGAACTGCTCCGAGACGGAGCCGATGGAGTATTGGGGCTGGTTCATGGCGGCGCCCCTGCTCTTTGATCCCACAGGTGGTGTGTTCTACGACGCCAAGACGAACGAGGGTACAAAACTCACGCGCCTCGGCAGCGAGGGCCGAAGCACTTCGACGACCATCACTGCGTTCTCGATCCTGAGCCGCCTGTGGGACGGCGGACTTTCGCCGCGTGACCAGAAAGCTCCTTAGCTTCACTGACAACAGACAAGACGCCGCGCTACAGGCCGGCCACTTCAACGATTTCGTCCAAGTCGTTCGCCTTCGCGCAGGGATTCGCCGAGCTCTCGAAAATGCGGCGGACGGAACACTCGATTACGCGACACTCGGCGAGGCGATTTTCGAGGCGCTAACGCTTCCTTTCCGCGATTACGGCAATCGCAACGCGGAGCCGGATCTGGCCCCGGTCAAGAGAAAGTACGAAGAGGCGCTCCAGGACTACCTGCTCTTCCGCGCCCTCGCGGATCTGCGTCGCAGCTGGCGCATTGTCCTTCCAAATCTGGAACAGTGCGCTCTCCTGCACATTGACTACCTGGACCTGGATGAAATCGCCGCCGAGGACGGATTCTGGGAGGACATCGAGATCGCCAACGCCGTCGACCGTCCCGCCCGCAGGGAATTCTTATCCACCGTCCTCGACTATTTCCGCCTCGAGTTTGCCATCCACAGCGAGAACTACCTGATCCCGAACCGTCTCAAGGA
>JAAXGO010000323.1:7503-8018 GCA_012267425.1 Rhodothermales bacterium | reverse complement strand
GCCCATTTCGTAGTTACCCGACGCCTTCTTGACTGACTGCTGCGCCTCATCAATGAACGCGATCTTTTCGTCCGGCACTACGATGTCCGCAAGCGAGAACGTCAGGCCCGCTGTTGTCGCCCGCTCGAAACCGGCGCGTTTTACTTCGTCAAGGAAGCGGGCCGTGTCGGCGAAATTCGTGGCCTTCAGGACGCGGGCGATGATACGGCGAAGGGCCTTCTTTGTGAGAACCTCATTGATGAACCCGACACCCTCTGGGATCACTTCGTTAAAGAGCACACGCCCGACGGACGTGTCGATAATCTCGCCGTGGGGCAGACGGACCTTGATTTTCGCGTGTACGTCAACCTTACCCTGATCGTACGCCTGGCGTACTTCATACGTAGTAGCGAAACGCGCACCTTCCCCGCGCTGGCCGCTCCGTGACTTGGTCAGATAATACAGCCCGAGTACCATGTCCTGCGTCGGAACAGTAATCGGCCCGCCGTGCGCCGGGCTAAGAATGTTGTGGCTGC
>JAAXGO010000323.1:0-7480 GCA_012267425.1 Rhodothermales bacterium | reverse complement strand
CTGGTCGCCGTCGAAGTCGGCGTTAAACGCCGTACAGACCAGCGGGTGAAGTTGGATGGCCTTGCCTTCGGTAAGGACGGGCTGGAACGCCTGAAAACCGAGCCGATGCAACGTCGGCGCACGGTTGAGCATCACCGGACGTCCCTGTATCACCTTTTCCAGAATATCCCAGACGTCCGCCGTTCGCCGGTCTACGACTTTCTTCGCGCTCTTAACTGTCTTGACGATCCCGCGCTCGATGAGCTTGCGAATGATGAACGGCTTGAAGAGCTCGACGGCCATTTCCTTCGGAATGCCGCACTGGTGCAGCTCGAGCTCCGGGCCGACGACAATCACCGACCGACCCGAATAGTCGACGCGCTTACCGAGTAGATTCTGGCGGAACCGTCCCTGCTTGCCCTTAAGCATGTCCGACAGACTCTTGAGGGCGCGGTTCGAATCACTGCGCACAGCATTCGCCTTACGCGAATTGTCAAACAGGCTGTCTACTGCCTCCTGCAACATGCGCTTCTCGTTACGCAGGATCACCTCCGGCGCCTTGATGTCGATGAGGCGCTTGAGACGGTTGTTGCGGATGATCACCCTCCGATACAGGTCGTTGAGATCGCTCGTGGCGAAGCGCCCACCTTCAAGCGGTACGAGCGGTCTGAGCTCCGGAGGAATGACCGGAATCACGCGCAAAACCATCCATTCGGGATAATTGTCTAGACGCCGGTTTGCATCGCGGAACGCTTCGACTACCGCTAGCCGCTTGAGCGCGTCCGCCTTGCGCTGCTGACTTGTTTCAGTCTTGATCTGAAAGCGCAATTCGTGCGAGATCTGCTCGAGATCTAGCCGCTTGAGCATCGTTTCGACTGCCGCGCCACCGATCATCGCGATAAACTTGTCTGGATCGTCGTCCGAGAGGCGGTTGTTGTCCTCCCGGATCTTGTAGAGGACGTCGTAATACTCCTGTTCGCTAAGTAACTGCCTATCTACATAGCCCAAGTCGGCTGCACTGCCTGCCTGCACGATGACGTAGAACTCGTAGTAGACGATCTTTTCCAGATCCTTCGACTTGAGCCCCAACAGGTGACCGATTTTGTTGGGCAGCGTCTTGAAGAACCAAATGTGAATGACGGGCACCGATAGCGTGATGTGACCCATCCGCTCACGGCGAACACTCTTCTGTGTCACCTCGACGCCGCATCGGTCACAGATGATGCCTTTGTAACGGATCCGCTTGTACTTGCCACAATGGCACTCCCAGTCCTTGACGGGTCCGAAGATCTTCTCGCAGAACAACCCATCCTTTTCCGGTTTGAAGCTTCGGTAGTTGATCGTCTCCGGCTTGAGCACCTCTCCGTAGCTGCGCTCCAGAATAGTCTCTGGGGACGCAAGACTGATCGTAATGGTGTTAAAGGACCTTGCGATATTCGAGTATTCCCCGTACTGCATGGTGCAGGTAAGTATGTTGAAAGTCCCGCGCTGGCGAGCAGCGTCAGTTAAGGCGGATTTCCAGGCCGAGACCCTGTAGCTCCCTGACGAGCACATTGAAGCTCTCAGGGATGCCCGCCTCCGGCATGTTGTCACCCTTTACTACGCACTCGTAGGCCTTCGAACGTCCCTGGACGTCGTCGCTCTTGTAGGTCAGCATTTCCTGGAGGACGTTTGCCGCTCCGTAGGCGTACATGGCCCACACCTCCATCTCCCCAAGCCGCTGACCACCGAATTGGGCCTTGCCCCCGAGTGGCTGTTGCGTGATCAAGCTGTATGGCCCAATCGAGCGAGCGTGGATCTTGTCCTCGACCAGATGGCTTAGCTTGAGCATGTAAATCTGCCCGACGGTCGTCTTCTGGTCAAACGGCTCACCCGTCATACCGTCGTACAGCTGTGCACGACCGTCCAAGGGCAGACCAGCCTCCTCCAAGTTCGCTACGAGGTCCTCCATTGTGGCACCATCGAAAATCGGCGTCGCAAAGTGCTTGCCAAGCTTCGAACCAGCCCACCCAAGCAGGGTCTCGTAGATCTGACCCAGGTTCATGCGCGACGGAACGCCGAGCGGGTTAAGGACGATGTCTACGGGCGTTCCGTCTCCCAAAAACGGCATGTCTTCAACCGGAGTGATGCGTGCAACGACACCCTTGTTGCCGTGCCGCCCAGCCATCTTGTCACCGACTTGGATCTTACGCTTCTTTGCGATATAGACCTTTGCCAGCTGCACGAAGCCCGCAGGTAGCTCGTCGCCCATTTCGACGTGGTGCCTGTCACGCCTCGCCTCTCCCTGGATTCGATGGCGTAGATCGGCGTAGTTTGTCAGAAGCTTTTTGAGCTCCCTGTTGACGCGCTTTTCGGCGACAATGGGTATATACGGGTTGACCTCGTGCGGTGGTACATCCTCAAATGCCTCCCTCGTGACGACTGCGCCCAAGCTGACGACGACCCGACCGTCAAGCGTCTCGATACCAGCGGACGTTCTCCCATCGGCGATGGCGAAAAACCTGTTAGCCAAGTCCACCTCCAGAGCGAGAAGCCGACGCTCCAGCTCCTGGTCAATACGTGCCAGCTCACGATGCTCCTTCTTCTTGGTCACCGGATCCGTCTTGCGGCGACTGAAAAGCTTCGTGTCGATCACGACCCCGTTCATTCCAGGAGGCGCCTTCAACGAAGCGTCCTTAACGTCGCCTGCCTTGTCTCCGAAAATGGCTCGCAGCAATTTCTCCTCTGGCGTCGGGTCGGTTTCTCCCTTCGGCGTGATCTTGCCTACTATGATGTCACCGGCCCGCACTTCCGCTCCAACGCGGATGATTCCGCGCTCATCCAGGTCTTTAGTTGCCTCTTCCGATACGTTCGGAATCTCACGCGTAAGTTCTTCCGAGCCGCGCTTCGTTTCGCGGACCTGGAGCTGGAATTCTTCGATGTGGACACTCGTGTAGACATCCTCCGACACGAGGCGCTCTGAGAGTATGATGGCATCCTCGAAGTTGTAGCCCCGCCACGGCATAAAGGCTACCAGGACGTTTTTTCCGAGCGCCAGTTCTCCCTTCTCAGTGGCAAATCCTTCGGTCAGGACCGTGCCCTTTCTGACGCGTTGGCCCACCTTGACGATCGGCTTCTGATTGACGCTCGTGTCCTGGTTCGTACGGCGGAACTTGATGAGGTTATACTCCTTGATCGGCTCTTCGAATGACGTGCGGACCTCGCTCGCGGTCCTGTCGTAGCGAATAACGATCTTTCGCGCGTCAACGTAGGTGACGCTACCCCGTCCTTCGGCAATGATCACCGCACGCGAATCACGCGCAACACGGTGCTCCAGCCCCGTTCCCACAATTGGCGCCTCCGCCTTGAGCAACGGAACGGCCTGTCGCTGCATGTTCGAGCCCATAAGCGCCCGGTTGGCGTCGTCATGCTCGAGAAACGGAATAATCGATGCCGACGGAGACACGATCTGGTTGGGCGCGATGTCCATGTACTGAATGTCCATCGGCCGTTCAATCGGAAAATCACCCCGATACCGGCACCGGACCCGCTCGTCGAGAAAGTTGCCCTTGCGGTCGATCCGGGCGTTTGCCTGCGCGATGACAGCTTCGTCTTCCTCGTCTGCCGATAGGAACTTGATCTGATCCGTCACAACCCCCTTTACAACCTTCCGGTACGGCGTTTCGATGAATCCGAATCCGTTGATGCGGGCGTGGACGCACAGTGACGAGATAAGCCCGATGTTCGGCCCTTCGGGCGTTTCGATCGGGCAGAGCCGCCCATAGTGCGTGTAGTGCACGTCGCGCACCTCAAAGCCCGCGCGCTCGCGCGTGAGCCCGCCCGGCCCCAAAGCGGACATACGCCGCTTGTGCGTCAGCTCCGCCAGCGGATTCGTCTGATCCATGAATTGGCTGAGCTGATTGGTCCCGAAGAACGCGTTGATCACGCTCGAGACAGTCTTAACATTGACCAGATCCTTTGGCGTATTGTTCTCCGCGTCCCGTAAGTTCATCTTCTCCTTGATGGTTCGCGCCATTCGCGCAAGACCGAGCGAAAACTGGGACCCGAGCTGCTCTCCAACGGTGCGGACGCGTCGATTACCAAGGTGATCAATATCATCGACGCCGCTTTGCCCGTTACGAAGCGCAACCAGTTTATGAATGATTGCGATGATGTCGGTGCGCGTAAGCGTCAGCGTGTCGAGCGGTACGTCCACGCCAAGCTTCTTGTTGATGCGATACCGACCGACTTCGCCGAGATCGTAGCGTTTCTCGCTGAAAAACAGCCGCTCAAGGACGCCTCTCGCCGTTTCGATGTCCGGCGCCTCACTCCCCTTGAGCTGCAGATACAGATATTCTAGAGCCTCCCCCTCGTTGTGCGACGGGTCCTTCTTGAGCGTCTTGATTAGCGTACTCTTGTCCTGCGCGGCGTCTTCCTCTTCATCTCTAAGTACGAACAACTGCTTGATTCCGGCCTCTTTCAACTTCGCAAAATCATCCTCCTTCATCTCATAATCGGCCGGGAAGAGGATATCGTGTGACTTTATTTCCTCGATGAGTTCGCCTGTGTCTTCGTCGATAACCTCGGTGATCTTCTCTATCGTGATATGCGTAGCGAGTTTTCGTCCAATAGCCCGTTTGTATCCGCGCTTCGTCTTCGAGCTGACGATGTCCGCCAAATTGAAAATCTTGACGAGTTCTGCGGTCTCGGAGAATCCGAGTGCCCTGAGGAGCGTGGTTACCGGCAGCTTTTTCTTCCGGTCTATGTACGCCCACATTACGTTCTGCACGTCGGTCGAGAACTCGATCCACGACCCACGGAACGGAATCACCCGGGTCGAATACAGCTTCGTCCCGTTCGGGTGTATACTCTGACCGAAAAAAACGCCCGGACTCCGATGCAGCTGCGAGACGACGACCCTCTCGGCACCGTTGATGACGAACGTCCCGCGATCGGTCATTGCCGGCAAGTCACCCAAGTAAACTTCCTGTTCGACAGCGACTTCCGCCTCGTCTTCGTCCTCGTCTTCGTGACTTGATAGGCGCAGCTTGGCCTTGAGAGGCACGCTGTAGCTCAGACCCTGCGCGATACATTCGTCGATCGAATGTTTCGGTGCATCCAGCGAATAGTGGATGAACTCGAGAAGATAGCGCTCTCGGTTGTCCGAGATCGGAAAGTGGGCCTTAAAAACGGCCTGCAACCCCATGTCCTTGCGTTCTTCCGGCCGGACGTGCGGTTGAGCAAAGTCGTTGAAGGAATCGAGCTGCACTCCGAGAAAGTCAGGGTAATCCCGAACGGTTCGCGTATTTGCAAACGTGGTTCGGACGCGGTGATTCAGCTGACCGTTGCGTTTAGGCATGAAAGGATTCGTTGGGGAACGATAAGGCACAAAGCAGACTCTCAGGTGCGTTTGAATTCGCAGTGAATCACTTCAGCTCGATCTCTGCACCAGCCGCTTCGAGACGGCTTTTGATGTCTTCCGCCTCATCCCTCGAAATCGCTTCCTTAACCTCTTTCGGAGCACTGTCCACAAGTGTCTTAGCCTCCTTGAGACCAAGTCCCGTAATGGCACGCACTTCCTTGATGACAGCGATTTTGCTCGATCCGAAACTGTTGAGCATCACCGTGAATTCGGTCTGCTCTTCGGCTTCCGGCGCGCCATCTCCGCCGACGCCCATCGGGATCGCGGCTACGGCCGCGGCAGGCTTGATGCCATACTCTACCTCAAGAAATTTGGCGAGTTCGCCAGCTTCCTTGATCGTCAGATTCACGAGTTGTTCTGCAAGGATTTTGATATCTGCCATGGTGTTCTCCCGCGGTGGTCTTCGCTAAGCTGCACCGCGCATTAAGGGTGAATAGCTCATACGACCACCTGGTCAGCCTGAGCGCTCTTGAAGGGTTTCCAGAATGGCGGCCACGTTTGATCCGGGCGCCGTAAGTGCACCCATGATGGTCTGTATCGGAGACAACAGAAGGCCGATGACGTCCCCCACGAGTTCTTCTTTCGATTTGAGCAACGCCAATACGTCAATTTGATCGGAGCCGAAGACGGCCCCGTCAACGTACGCCGCCTTAAGGCTCGGGCGCTCAAGCCGGGTGTCTGAAACGAAGGCCTTGATAACGCGGGCGGCCGCTGCAGGCTCGGTAGAAATCGCAACCGCTGTCGGTCCTTTGAGGTATTCGTAAAGTCCGTCGTATCCGCCAATGCCCTCCATCGCCCGCTTGAGGAGCGTGTTCTTGACGACTTTGTATTCTACACCGGATGCCCGGAATCGCCGGCGCAGATCATTGACCTGCTCGACGTCAAGCCCTTCATAATTGGTCAGATAGACCGCCGTGCAGTCGGAGAGACGATCTGCAACGCTGGCGACTTCAGCCGCTTTCTGCTCTCTGGTCAATGGCATACTATCGCACGGCGTGTACCGCCTCCATACGAGAAATAGGGATGGCAGGACCCATAGACGTTGACATGGTTATCGATCGAATGTAGGCGCCTTTGGCCGAGGCCGGACGAAGGCGCACCACCTCGGCGATGAAGGTGCGCACATTGGCTTCAATCTGCTCCCGCGAAAAAGACACTCGCCCAATCCCCGAGTGCACATTGGCCTGCTTGTCAACTCGAAAATCGATCTTGCCCGCCTTGACCTGCCGGACAGCCCGGGCTACGTCCTTTGTGATCGTCCCGCTCTTCGGGTTCGGCATCAATCCGCGTGGTCCGAGGATGCGCCCCAGCCGGCCGACCTTCGACATGACATCTGGCGTCGCGATAACGACATCCACGTCAGTCCAGCCCTCTTGAATTCGCTGGACGTAATCGTCCAGCCCGACATAATCGGCCCCAGCATCAATCGCTTCCGCTTGCCTGTCCTCCTTGGTCAGAACAAGTACCCGAACCTCTTTGCCTGTACCATGTGGCAGCTCAACGGTCCCGCGCACCATCTGGTCGGCGTGTCGTGGGTCGACACCCAGTCTGAGATCGATGTCGACGGATTCGTCAAACCGCGCTGTACCCACGACGCGGAGCAAATCGATGGCTTCCGAGAGTCTAAATGGACCTCCCCCGGCCTCTACAATCGCCTTTTGAGCCAGGCGATAGCGTTTTCCTCTTTTCGGCATAAAGCAGCCTTGAAGTGCGGTTCAAACGCCGGAATCACCGGCTCCCGCAGGTGAGCGGAAGCCGGCACTACGCCGGGTAACCGTCTACTACGATGCCCATCGAACGTGCTGTACCCTTTATCATGCTAGCGGCGGCAAAGACGTCATGAGCGTTGAGGTCCTGCATTTTCTGCTCGGCTATGGCACAGCAGTCAGCCCACGTGACCACGCCGACTTTCTGCCTAACAGGATCTCCTGCTCCCTTCTCGACGCCTGCCGCTTTCTTCAACAGTACTGCCGCGGGAGGACTCTTAACAATGAACGAGAACGTCTTGTCCCTGTAGACAGTAATGACCACCGGTAGCACGAGGCCCATCCTATCCTGCGTCCCAGCATTGAACTGCTTGCAGAATTCCATGATGTTGAC
>JAAXGO010000322.1 GCA_012267425.1 Rhodothermales bacterium | reverse complement strand
CACCTGGATATCGGAGTGGTACGGCGTACCGATCGAGGCAACGCGCGGCGGGGCAGAGACGATGTACCCGGAATACCGCAAGCAACTGGAGCAGACGTTTTCCACACTCGAAAGCTGTACTCGCAACTGCGGTCCGGGGGTCGGCAATTTCGCCACCGGCGTACCTGAAGAAGACAGGTAGGAACGCACATGAGATCGCTACTGTTTCTGACAATGGCCGCCACGACCCTGGCGACGGCGAACGCGGTGGCTCAGCCGCCGAGCACAGATGAAAACGCTCTTCGCGTACTACCCGTGCAGGGGAACGTTTACATGATCGTCGGCGCCGGACCCAACAACGTCCCGGTGCAGATCAGCAGCGAAGGCGCTGTGCTCGTGAACACCCCGCCACCGGAGCAGCTCCCGCAGCTGCTGGACGCGATCTCCGAGATGACGATGCGGCCGAATGCCGCGCTCGTCGCGCTCATTCACACAACCGCTGTCACCAGTTACACGAGCGGTGATCAGGCACTCATGGCCACGAGTGCCCGCCCAATCCTGGAGTACTTGCACACCTCCTTGTACAACCGACTCCAGGATGAGTCTGTAGCAGACCTTTCTTCCGGTCAGAATCTGTATGCGTATTACACGCCGAAAATCGACTTTGGCAGCGGCGAGGCCATCGTGATCCATCACGTGCCGGCGGCGATCACCGATGCCGATTCCATCGTGCTGTTCCGGGGATCGGATGTCATTGTGACCGGCCCAATCTACACACACGGCCGATATCCAGTCATCGATGTCGCGCGAGGTGGCAGCATTCAGGGGCTCATAGATGCTTTGAATCTCGTTCTGGATCTCGCGGTGCCGGGCAATTTCGCCAGCGGCGGGACGCTGATCATCCCTGGTCAGGGCCGAATCTCCTCGGAGTCTGACGTCGGCGAGTACCGCAACATGGTCGTAATCATCAAAGATCGGGTTCAGAGCCTGATGAATGAGGGCATGACTCTCGAGCAGATTCAGGCGGCCCGACCGACACTGGGCTATGACGGCGAGCACCATGCGACGCCGGCAGATGCTCGCGCGTTTGTCGAAGCGATCTATCTGAGCCTGGAAGGAGACTGATCGTGGTACGTGCAATCTCAACCGTGGTTGCAGTGGTTGTCCTCGGAAGTCCCATCCTGCATGCGCAGCCACTATTCGGACAGCCGCCGGCACCGCCGGGGATACCGCGGACGGTCGCTCCTGTCGATCTGACCGGCGTCTGGGTATCCGTCGTCGCTGAGGACTGGCGATGGCGGATGATGACGCCTGCTCCCGGTGACTATGCCGGCGTGCCCCTCACTGACGCGGGAAAGGCGCTGGCCGATCAATGGGATTGGGAACGCGATGCGGCATCGGGTGAAGCATGCCGAGGATACGCAGCACCAGCAATCATGCGGCAATCTACGCGGGTTCGCATCTCATGGGAGGACGATTTCACGCTGCTTGTCGAGACCGACGCCGGCCAACAGACGCGACGGCTTCAGTTCCAGCGGCCTGACGCGGCTCCGCTCACGAGTCCAATGACCGTCCCGACGCAGCGCTCATGGCAGGGCTTCTCGGTCGCGAATTGGGAGAGCCTGCCGCTTGGGATTTACGGCGGGGGATTTATTCTGGGCTCACCGGGCGGCGGTCTCTCTGGCACTCTCGAGGTATACACGACGCAGATCAGACCGGGCTACCTTCGCAAGAACGGAGTTCCGTTCAGCGAAGATACGACTGTGACAGAGTATTTCACCGCCTGGCAGGAACCCGGTGGCCAGCAGTGGTTTACCGTGATGACAATCGTGGCTGATCCTCGCTACTTGCGGGAGCCGTTCATTACGACGAGCGACTTCAAGAAGGAACGAGACATGCGGAATTGGGACCCCCTGGAGTGTCAGGTTCGCTGACGGAACAATCAACGTGGGGCTACATCAGGCGCTAGTGAATCAGTTATCCAGGTGGTAGCTGTTTCGGAGGAAAAGCTTATGAAGCACAATCAGTTCATGATAATGATTGTCGCCGCGGCAACGATAATTGGGGCCACAACTGCGGATGCGCATCATTCCTTTGCGGCCGCATACCTCGAAGATGAGATCCAGCAAATCGAAGGCGAGCTCGTGCTGTTCTCGTATCGCAACCCGCACACGTTCGTACATGTCGACGTGGCGGAGGAGAATGGCGAGATACATCGCTACATTGTCGAGTGGGGCTCGGTCACTCAACTCAGTACCCAACGCATAACGCGCAATACGCTCAGGACTGGCGATCGTCTCATCATTAACGGCAACCCTGGCCGTAACCCGATAGATCGTCGAGTACGCATGCTTAACCTGCTCCGACCATCAGATGGATTCCGCTGGGGCTACGAAGGCGAAACCTTCGACTAAGACGGCGATCGCGGAATGTAATCGGTTTTCGGACCTCAACTTTCGGTTCTTGTTGTAAATCAGGGTGTTGTCGGTCCATGGCGGACCGGGTCGGTTCGAAGGGGGAAAGTGTGGTGCCGGTGGACGGATTTGAACCGCCGACCCACGCATTACGAATGCGTTGCTCTA
>JAAXGO010000321.1 GCA_012267425.1 Rhodothermales bacterium | reverse complement strand
GTACACCAGCGAGACCGATCCCGATGCCCCGCGGAATCGCGAGCGGGTAATGGGCGACGTGATCGTCGAGTTCACGCGGGATGGCAAGGTCGTCTGGGTCTGGAAGGCGCTCGATCATCTCGATCCCTATCGGATCGGGTACGAGACCTTCACCAACTACTGGATCAACAGGGGCTTCCCTGCTGCCAGGGACTGGTCTCACGGCAACGGATTCTTCCACGACGAGAGGGATGACTCACTCCTGATCTCATTCCGAATGCAGGATGCGGTCGTCAAGGTGGACCGCAAGACCGGCGAGATCGTCTGGATCCTGGGCGACCACAGTGGCTGGCCGCTCCACTTGCAGCCGAAGCTGCTGACTCCCGAGGGTGAGATGTCCTGGTTCTATCACCAGCACATGCCACAGATCACCTCGAACGGAACACTGCTGCTCTTCGACAACCGCACGTTCTCCGCCCGGCCGTTCGCTCCCCCCTTGCGTCCGGCCCAGACCTGGACGCGGGCTGTCGAGTACGCGATCAACGAGGAGACCCGGTCCGTGAAGCAGCTCTGGAGTTCCGAACGGCACGCGATGGACCGTCTCATGACATTCGCCATGGGAGAGGCCGATGCGATGCCGACAACCGGAAACGTCTTGCTCTTCTACGGCAGCGCCGCGGTTGTGACGGACATGACCTTGGATTGGGAGGAGGTTCTCGCACCGGGCGGTGGCACGGATCGGGGCACCCGCATCCGCGAATTCACTCGCACGGACCCATCCGAGATCGTGTGGGACATTGATATCTACGATTCCAGCGAGAACCAAGTCCGCTGGGGGATCTACGGCGGGGCGAGGATCGCACAGTTCGGAGCTCAGCCCGGGAAGTGACGACTCCGCCGGGCGGCAGCCTGGAAGCACCGCGGCATCGTCTCCTCGCGCGATAGTTGGTTCACGGAGTCTTCCAGTGTTTCTCGACGTACCTGCGAGCGGACGCCCGTCGAAGGTGGCGCGAGGCAGGGGTGGGCTTGGGCGTGATCTCGAGCGACCGGAGTCAATCACCGGACCGGCCGGTTCCGCTGTCGTGGGTGGCGAGAGCACCCGAAGTCCTGATTTCGTGACACAGGCAAGTGACGCATGACACTGGAGCGGCCAGCCGAATACTTGATCAGCCTGGTGCGCGAGCTCTGCGGACTCAACCGGGAAACGGAGTGGGTCGAATTCAAAGTCAACGTCCGCAAGCCAGAGGAAGTTGGCGAGTACATTTCCGCGCTAGCAAACTCCGCGGCCTTGGCTGGCAAGGCCTTCGCCTACGTGGTGTGGGGTGTTTCCGACCGAGACCATTCGGTCGTCGGCACCTCCTTCGACCCGAGCGTCGCAAGAGTCGGCAACGAAGCTCTTGAGAATTGGCTTCTGCGGTTGCTTGAACCGCGACTCAATTTTCGGTTCTTTCAAGTTCATGTGGAAGGGCACTCGGTGATCGTGCTCGAAATCGAGCGGGCATTCCGCCAGCCGGTGCGATTCCACGGACAGCAGTACATCCGAGTGGGCTCCTACAAGAAGAAGCTCAAGGACTTCCCTGAGAGAGAGCGGGCATTGTGGCGCATCTTCGACCAAACTCCCTTCGAAGATCGAATTGCAGCCGAGCGAGTGGCTGATGACGAAGTGCTCCGGCTAATCGACTATCCGACGTACTTTGATCTGCTCAAGCGGCCGCTTCCGGAGAATCGCTACGGCATCCTGAACGCACTCTGCGACGACGCCCTGATCCGGCGCAGCGATGCTAGCGGCTGGAATGTAACGAACCTCGGAGCGGTGCTGTTTGCCAAGCAGCTTGGAGACTTTCGGAGCCTTCGACGGAAGGCGATGCGAGTCATTCAATATCGAGGAAACAGTCGGATTGAAGCAGTTAGGGAGCGGGTCTGCGAAGAGGGCTACGCTTCCGGCTTCGAGTCTCTCATCGGCTTCATCGATGGTTTGCTGCCGTCCAAGGAAACGATTGAGCACGGCATCAGAACGACAGTAACTGGCTTCCCTATGCCCGCAGTGCGAGAACTCGTAGCGAACGCCTTGATCCATCAGGATTTCTTTACCACGGGCACTGGACCAATGGTGGAGATTTTCGAAGGCCGCATCGAAATCACGAATCCCGGACCGCCACTTGTTGACGCACTGCGATTCGTTGACTCGCCACCCAAGTCACGAAACGAGTCCCTTGCGTCGCTGATGCGTCGCGTCGGCATATGTGAGGAACGCGGAAGCGGTTGGGACAAGGTCGTGTCGCAGACAGAACTCCTCCAGCTCCCAGCTCCAAGAGTGGAAGCGGGAAGCCAATACACGCGTGTGGTTCTATTCGGCGGTCGCCCTCTATCCAGCATGGATAGGTCGGAACGAGTGCGGGCCACCTACCTTCATGCTTGCCTCAAGTACGTCAACCAAGACTACGTAACAAACTCGTCACTACGCCAGCGGTTCGGAATCGAAGCGCGCAACAGTGCCCGGGTTTCGCGACTCCTTGCAGAAGCTGTCAGAGAGGGCGTGATCGTGCCGGATGATCCGACAGCGGCCCGCAAGCAGATGCGGTACGTGCCGTGGTGGACGAAGCAAGGGAAATGAGCACTTTTATTTGATCAGGTGCTGCAGATTCGGCGGCCAAGCTGTCAACTCCAGATACAAGTCATTTATTTTCAGAGATTTGCAATGATTCTGTTTATTTGACGGTCATTTGACGATTTCGAAGCAGAAGTCCCATCCTTGCCGACGAATGATACGTTCTTGAGCACGCTCCGGACTCCGGGAAAGCCCTCGATCCCGCAACCCTATCTCCAATCGACCCAGACAGGACTGGCCCATGCGTATTGGTCGCCGCCTTGCCGTACTCGCACGTAGCAATAGCTAGCCTTTCCGTCGGACCGTGGACCCGACCGGTCCAAGAACTCGAATTCCATGGAACCGCCAGTTCCCGTGGACGCGTGGATGACCTTGTGGTCCTTCACGATCTCGACTAGTTCGGCGGGGCGCTCGCCATCGACCCGCACGTGAATGCGCAACGGTTCCGCCCGGTCCACCTCGACCGACTCGCCCATGAACGCTCCGTTGACTTGGAAGTCGATCAGAAACCGAGCACCGGTCGATGCAAACACCCGCCGGGCGCGGATTGCTTCGAAGACGCCTTGGCGGGTGAATTCCTTTGGGAATTACATACGTGAGTGC
>JAAXGO010000320.1 GCA_012267425.1 Rhodothermales bacterium | reverse complement strand
ACGCTCTTGTCTTCAAGTTCGGTACGCAGGGACTTCATCGAATCGATGCTCGACTGGAGTGCCTCCAGTTCTCTGGGATTGCTGACCTCACCGCTCATCAGATTTTGCTCGGATTCGCGAATGCGTTCCGTAAGCGTGCGCGACTCCAGTTCCAGGTCCTGCTGTTCGGTGCGTGCGGCGTGGAGCTCCTCGTCAATTGTTTGGACCTTTTCGCGCAGAGCGATCAGATCGGTCGAACCTTCGGACTCCTTGCGGAGCAGGAGCAAGCGGCGCCGTATTCTGTCGTACATCGAGTCGATTTCGTGCATCTTGAGAAGGGCATATTTGGCTTCCACATTCTTCCCCATTGCAGTTTCGTTGTTCGCTTGAGCGCCTCGCGCCGTCCCCCCATTGAAGCCGCCAGTGTGTTTCAGGCGGCGGAACGGGACGGCGAGAATTCGAATACTACGTTTGGCGGCTCCGAATGGCGTAGTCGGTTCGGGTCGAGCCTGTGGTGCCGAATGCCGCCTTCATGTCGAGGCCGGGGGGCTATCGGGTACTCTACATCATAACATTGCCGCGCCGAATGTGGCAAAGGGTGCTTGCGGCTGGCCTGAGTGTTCTGGAATGTATACCCGACGCCGTGAGCATGCGGACGGCTCCGCAGGGGGTGCGCGGCACACCGTAATAGTTTCATTCACCGGCTCTCGGTTCGTTTCGGGTCGGATTGCCGATTCGCGTGCATCCGCTCGGAGCCTTTTAGGCAGGAACCGTGATAGACAGAAGCCGAAGGAGTTGCTCTTCGGGAGAAAATCCGTAACAATAGGTCGCAGTTCTTGCATTCAGCCCTGCGCTCCACGCGCTGATTCGCGCCGGGTCGGTGGCGGCTAAGGAGGTGTTGCAGCAGTGTCGATGTTCAGGCCTTCATCGGGTCGCGGCGGTCAAAGTTTTGTCGAATATGCGCTCTTACTGATTCTAGTGTCGATAGTCCTGCTTTCGATCCTACTGATTCTGGGCAACGATCTGCGCACTTTCATCAGCGACCTGCTCCAGCGTTGGTTCCCTG
>JAAXGO010000319.1 GCA_012267425.1 Rhodothermales bacterium | reverse complement strand
TCCATACACGTATGGCAATTGGAAGCCCTGGGGCCAAGACTGGACTCCAGAGCGCTTTACCGTGGTCTTGCTGAAAGTCAAAAACTACGAGTATCCCAAGGTTTTCATCGACCCTAAGGCACTCGTGATCACTACGTCCAACAACCGAGTGTACAATGCGCTCGACGGCGGGCAGCTCGAAGATCACTTCAGCCCGTATCTGCGGGCTTACGCCGGCAACCAGCGGCGGCAGTTTGAGGCTACCACCGACCTGCTCAGACGCACTGTCTATCCGCCTGACATAATCTTTTCCGGTCAAGAGGAAGTCGGGTATATCGTCTTTCCGGTTTTGCACCGAGACGTGAGCAACTTCACCGTCAACGTGCCGGACATGGCCGTGCGCTTCGACTACAAGGGCGAACCGGTGGAGACCATCGACTTAGCGTTTAAGTTCCAACGCGAAGTTTACTACGCTCTTCAGCCCCGTGCGGAGACGCCGTAATGAATCGAGGGATGGCGGCCCGTATTGCAGTCCTGTTGTGCGCCTCGTGCGCTTGGGCCCCGTGGCTTGCTGCGGACGAATGGGTGCTTGGGGGCGGTGGTGGATTGCCGTGGGGCGATCTCGTCCAGGTTCGCGCCCAGATCGACGACCAAAGTAGCCCCGGCGCGATTCAGATTCGCGGCTTTACGCCTGATGAAAACATCATTACCACCCTCTCTTGGGCCTACGGCAAGCCCAACGACTTGGTCAGCGAAGGCAATGCGGCGCTGTGGGACAATACCGCGGCTAGGAATTCCATTTCGCTGTCTATCGTCGATGGCGACGACACCACAAGCACTGCGGATCTCTTTAAAACCGCTGGCGTCGATCAAGACGGGCGCACCTTCTTTTTGGATATGGGCTCGCGCGTGCCAGCCGATAGCTTGGTCTTCTTTCCCCGGCAAGAAGGGACCTACGCCAACGGTAAGCCCTTTAGCGACGACTTTGTTCGCAAGCACCGGATTTCCGTCAGCGATGGGCTGACGTACGTGAACGAACAGCCCCTCTTCACCTTACTGCGCGACGTCCCGGTGAACCCCAACAGCGTGTTCACCATGAAATTTCCCCAGCAGTTCATTCGCTTTATTCAGTTGCGCGTGGGGTCGCGGAGTCCCTTTGAGATTGCCGAATTTGAACTCTACGGCAACGGCTTCGTGCCACGAGCCACGTACCGAAGCCAAGTTATCGACTTGGGCGAGGTCTCCAACTACGGTACCATATCTTGGGCTCAGCGGGCGCTGGAACTGGTAGAAGGTGAGTTGATCGAGTTGCCGGATCTGGGTCAGACCTCGGTCGCGGTGCGCATGAAGACGGGCCAGGATGACAGCCCGCTGGTTCACTTTCAAAAGGTTGTTGACGACGAAACGCGAGCCGTCAGCCAAGTAGTGGTCTCGGAAGCGGATTACAACAAGCTGCCCTCGGGCGAGAAAGGCGATATCGAGGACGACGCTGATAACTGGAGTCCTTGGTCATTGCCACTCGAATCCGGGCAATTGATTCCGCTGCCCAGTCCGCGTCCCTATTTTCAGCTCCAGATCATCATGGAGAGCCAATCCGTGACACAGACGGTGCGCATTGACTCGTTGCGGATTGAGCATTCGCTGCCCCCGGCTGCTGCAGTCGTCGGCGAAATCTCCTTGGCTGACGAGCCCAACCCACCGGCCGACATCGGCGTAATCGACAAAGATGACGCCGTTGTGCTGCCGAGCATTGACGGGGGCGAAGAGGTGCTCTTTGCCTACGACGTGCGAGCCATAATAAACAACAACCAGAACGGCTTTGATGCTTTGCGCATTGACACGCCGACGCCAGCGCGCTTTGTCGGCCTGCAGATGGGCGATCCGCTCGAACCCGTGGAGCCAGATCGCGTGAGTGCGGGCGATAGAAGCCTCGAAGTGATTTTCACTAGCAATAAGATCACTTTTGACAACAATGTGCCGCTGCGCGTGCTCTTTGAAGGATCGACCGTGGTGTTCGGCACGATTTTCACCGGCACGGTCTGGGATACCCAGTCCGATATTCTCGGCCAACCCGTGCTCGAAGGCGATGCCAACTTCGACGTCAGCACCAACTCGCTGCGCGTGGCCTTGACCCAGAAGTC
>JAAXGO010000318.1 GCA_012267425.1 Rhodothermales bacterium | reverse complement strand
CCGAAGGACAAAGGGGGGATATGAAATGTCCGAAGGACAAAGGGGGCAATCCATCAGAGCCGGAATCAAAAACGGCGTCCGTATCTCTACGGACGCCGTTCTCTTCCTATCCTCACCTCCCTTTCAGGAGGAGATTAGCAGGACTCTAACTCTCGATACGCGCACTCTCCCGCCGTCGACCAATCACCAGCGCGCTGCCGAGGGCGAGCACTGCGATGCCGAGCAGCAGCGCCCAGAGGACCACCGTGCTCGATGCCGGAGCCGTGCCACCCGTGTCGGGCGCAACCGGCGTGGGTTCGGGAACCGGCGTCGGAATCGGCGCCGGAGCACCCGCGCTACCTACCGCCAAGCTGGCCGGCAGGCCGCTCAAGCCGCCGCACACCATCGTGCCCGCAGAGCCGATACGCACCTGAGCCGCAAGAATCGTCAGCGAACCGTCGCTGTTGATCGCAACTAGCGCAAGGTCGGAGATGTTCGTTCGCAACTCGTCCGGAAGCGGCACACAGACCGTCGCCGGGTCGTCAAGGACGTAAGAGCTGATCGAAGCACTCGAGCTGTCCACCGCCGAGACGGCGTACATGCTGCCGCCGAGCGTGTAACGCTGGTGCGTCATGCCCACGTTCGAGGCCGCACCTTCGTCCGACATGCGGATACCGATGAACTCGCCGTTCGGAACCGCACCAGAACCGACGTTCAACGAGTAGCCTTCGCCAGCGAACGTCCCACCTTCGACCGGTGTGAACACTTCATACTGGTTGCCAGCAGAGTCGGCCAGAATGCCAGGAATGTCACCCGGCGGGTTGACCGGAGCCTCTTCCGGCGGCTGCGGAGCCGACGGACGACGCACTCGAATCTCGATCGAAGCCGAGCAGGCAGCGTCATCGCCTGTGCAAGTGCCAGTAGCGGTAGTGGCGGTTACAGTGTATGTCCCGGGTGAAGACGGCGCAGTGTAGCTTATCTCAGCGCCAGTCTCATCGCTGTCTGACCATGTAATGCCTTTACCCAGCGACGCGTCCTCTACGTCTTGAACGCCGTAGACCAAGACGCCCAGAGTGACAGTGTCGTCAGCCGAGAGCGTCACGCTCCTGATCGCCGGTTCGATGCGAGAGATCGAGCCTGCAACTCCGTCTCCGGGGGCAACGCCTTCAGGAATCGCCAGGGTGGCGACGCTGGCAACACTATCGATATCACCCGTGCCATCTGAAATCGTCACCAGGACATCGATAACTGCGCCAGCATCGTCGGCGGTCAACGTGTACTTGGTGCGATCGCGTCCTGACGCACCAGGGATGGGCATTTGATTCCTGCGCCACTCATAGAAGCTAGCCTCTGGATATCCTGCCTTAGTGGCATCGGCATCGGCCATCTCTGAAACTTCGACGGTCAACGTCTCCCCGATTTGAGCTTTACCGCTGATCGTGATCGTCGCGGACGGGGCGTTTTCGCTCTTGATTAAGATGGAGTTGACACCTACTTCCCTGCCCCCAAAGTCGTCTTCCTTCTCTTCTGTTGCGGGGTCGTCGCCAACCCAAGTTACGACCACCTTGATCGTGTAGCCGATATCACCCTTGTTAGCCGTGTACGTCATCCCGGTCGCGAGTTCGATTTCCGTACCCTCGACAGATTCATCAACATCCGTAGTGGGATCGTTTACGACCGTGTCCGTGGGCTCAAAGTCGCGCACCACGTGGCGATGCCACTGGTACATAAAACTCTGTCCTGGCTCCAATGCCGGCAAGCCCGATACGTTCGCCGTGAGCCTATCGTCCGTATCGATACGCCCATTATCATCCAAATCTTCTACCGTGATATAAGGCTTTGCCTCGCTGTAGGCGGTCGCATCCAACTTGGCCTCCTGGAGCTCGTCCGGTGTATTATCACCGTTGCCGTACTTGTCCAGCCACGTAACCTTAACCTTCAGCTCCTTCCCAACATCATCTACCGACGGAGTGTACGACGCCGAAGTCGCTCCCTCGATGTCTAAGTCGCTTTTGCTGAGCACACGTTGCCACTGGTACGTAAAGCCTTCTGCCTCCAGCATTTCATCGTCGGCGTAATCGTCATCTGAAATACCCGAGACGTCGGCGGTGACCTCCTGTCCTACCGTCGCTCCGGTGGCTTCCACATCTTCACCGCTTTCGTCTTTAACGGTAAAAGTCACCTTTCCCGTCGGCGCGCGGTTGTCACCGTCGTTGATGATGAGGGTGGTGGATGTGATGTTGCCTGCGACATACCCTTCCGGCAACTCTCCCAAAACGATGGTGAACATTTCCTGGGGCTCAACGCCGTCCTTGTCTACGAAAGCAATTTTGGCCGAACTCGCGCTTTCGCCCCTGTGGATATTGTGAGCGGTGCCGGCGGCGGCATCGAGGAACTCGGTAGCCTTGTAGTCAGCGGCCTCGGCAGTGCCCGGCGTTACTGTCACCGGGATATCTACTGGCGCAGTGACCTCGAAATCCAAGATGATGGCTACAGTGACACTATCGCCTTCACTCGCCGTATATTTCGCCTGACTGAAGCTCACCGAGTTAGCCGGATCTTGAGCCTGCACAACCGCTCGATCCGGTGCAAACGTTACAGC
>JAAXGO010000317.1 GCA_012267425.1 Rhodothermales bacterium | reverse complement strand
GATTCCCTCCTACATGGAAATTTGGGGCAGTTACTTGCTGAATGACTTATACCGCCAGGGATAATGGCGCGCTATCAAGTAACACTCGACTTTGAAGATCTCTATCGCGCTCATTGTCCATTCGCTTGATCCGCTGGAGTGCAGACGCGGGGAGGAATCGTGTTCTATTGACATTGCACTCCTCCGGAATGAAACCATTCTACGAAGGAACGCTTTTCCAAAACGTGTCATGGAGCGAAAAAGGAGTGTTTCTTGCTGAATGACTTATACCGACAGGATAATGGCACGCTACCAAGGAACACTCGACATTGATGGCCTCTATGAGAACTCTATCGCGCTCACTAATCGTTCGCTTGAGGGATCTCTATCGCACTCGCTAGCCGCTCGTTTGATCCTGTCTAAACTCTTCGTTGAGTTGGGAGATTCGTTGGGTGTAGGATTCTACTTCAGCGGTGATTTTTGTTTCGTTCCAGTGTCCTCTTTCGCGGAGGAAGCGCGCAATTTCCGGCGCTAGGTCAACCCCTTGGCCCGGTGTGAAACCGATACGCAGACGGCGCCAGAGGAGGTCGTCGAGCGTCATCGCCATTTCACCCCAAAAGGCGTAGAGCACCTCGGCTTTCAAAAAGGCGGACGACTCCGATATAGGCTCTGCCAACGTCCGGTCTCCGGCAATAAACTTTGCGATGGCGGCTGCGTCTCCATCGTAGCGAGCGCTAATCCGTTCTCTGTCCGCAGTCGGAATCGGTTTGGTGTTTCCATCCAACTCGTGCTCAGTGCCAGCCCCCAGCGGATGTGTAGCGGTTTTGCAGGAGCGCGGACATCCCAGTTCTTCTGCGATGCGGTCGACAGCCTCCTCGGCGATCTTCCGGTGTGTGGTCAACTTGCCGCCGTAGATATACATCACCCCACTTTTGCTCTCGGCGATTAAATGCTCGCGAGAAACAAAACCCTCGCCTTTGGGCGCGATGAGGGGGCGTACGCCCGCATAGGCGGACACGATGCTCGCCCGATTGACGGCTGCCACGGGGAAGATTCGATTGACTTCCGAAAGCAGGTAGTCCACCTCGGCGGCAGAGGGACGAACGGAGTCGGGATCCGCCTCGGGATCAGATTCGGTGGTGCCGACCGCAGAGTGAGCCTCGTCGAAGCTGAGCGTGAAGATGATACGGGGTTTTTCGCTCTGACGTTTTTCCGCGCGTGTGAACGTCGCGATGCCGCAGTCGCCCCGATTCAGTCGGGGCAGGATGAGGTGAATCCCCTTTGCTTTTTGGGTGGTCAATCGCGGTACGCCGTCGTATGCCGGGTCCTTCTCCCAGAGCCGATCCGTCCAAGGCCCGGCGGCGGACACGAGTTTTCGTGTGATTGCTTCGAAGCGCTCGCCAGAGCGGACATCCTCCAAGAGCACCGTGTACGCTTCGTTGGCTTTGCCGGGCTGGGCGATGAATTTGACGAATCGTACGTAGTTCGCGATGACCGCGCTGCCCCGGTACGCATCCTTCAGCGTCAGCAATGTCAGCCTCGCATCGTCGACCATGCTGTCCCAAACGACGACGCACCCTTTCAACGACCGCGTCTCAACCGGTCCAACCATATCTCGTATCCGCGCCGGATCACGAATCGTGCAGGCTCTTTCGTCCTTGTCAGTTTTCGAGAGGTGATTGTAGTAGTGGGCCGCGAGGCTCATACCGGTGAGCGGGTAGGGATCTCCTTTGTAATTAAGGATGGCAATCGGCGCCGATTTAACGAGATTGGGCGCGATGCGCATCAGGATTTCTCGTTCGCGCCGCGCCTCTTTTATTAGCGCAAAGTCGCGTTTGATGAGGTATCGAAATCCGCCGTGGATGAGCTGGGATGTGGCACTGCTCGTGCCGTTGGCGAAGTCGCCCTTCTCGACCAGCCCGACTCTGAGACCGCCGTTTAGGGCGAGGTCGCGAATCAGCCCGGCGCCCACGATGCCACCGCCGATGACCAGCACGTCCAACGGTTCGCGCTTTAGGTTTTGGATATTCTGTGCCCGAGTGCGGGAGGAGAATTCGACCGGCATGTCAGACGGCATCACTCTTGGCGAGCACTTCGGCGTGACGGGCTACTTTGTCGATAGCGGTGAGGACGCGCGGCGCGGCGTGCGGAACCGGATCGGTCAGGACGGGCAGGAACACGAGCCGTGAACAGGCTTTTTCACTGGCGGGTAAGTCGCCCTGTGCGTAGCCGACGTAATCTCCTCCCATTTCGGGCGTACAAAGGGGCCCTCGTTCTTCGGTATAGATGTCCAACCCCTCCGTGAACAGCGGCAGTGTGTGGAGAAGCGGATAGGGGTTGTCGTTCGATGGCGCGCTTCCCGAAAACAACGGCACACCGTCACCGACGAGGAGCGGATAGGGGTTGTTGTTTGCGAGGACGCCCTCCTTGCGGAGCGCGTCGGCAAACAGGGGCGCCGGCAGTCCACACAGCTCGTCCGGATCGTAATGGATGGGGAACCCGAAGAATCCCGCGGACACCGTACCGGGATAGGTTTCAACGGCGCTGACCCCGGGTATTGCGCCCAAGCCGTCCGATACCTCGCGAATGAATGCGCTCCGTTTGGCGTTCAGCGCTTCGAGTTTTTCCATCTGCACGGATGCGATGCCGATAGCCACGGGGTGCGCCCGGTATTTAACGCCAAGCCCCATCGGAGGAAGATGCTTGTAACGCGGGGCGCCGCCCTCAATCTTGACGGAGCGGTTGACCTGTCCGAGTAAACAGGCGCGTTCGAAGATTGCGGCGTCGTTCGTCGCCAGCACGCCGCCTTCACCGGCGCTGACCGGCTTGCTGCCCTGCAAACTCCAGGCGCCGACGTGCCCGATACTCCCGCACGGTCTCCCCCTGTAGCTGGCGCCGTGCGCGTGGGAGCAGTCCTCTATAACGGGGACACCAGTCTCCTCGCTCAATGTCATCAGCGCGTCCATGTCGCAGACGTTGCCCCACAGATGGACGGCGACGATGGCTTTCGTGCGCTCGGTGATCCGCCGCCGTACATCCTCCACGTCGATTAGCAGGGTGCGGGGGTCAATCTCGCAGAAGACGGGTTTCGCCATCAGCACCAGCGCAGGCGTGATGGAACATATCCAGGTGTAGGTGGGACAGATGACCTCGTCGCCGGGACCGACGCCGAGTCCGAACATGGCGCTGTGTACCGCCGCCGTGCCGTTATTGAGGGTTATGGCAAACTTGGCGTCATGGCGATCACGCCACATCTGCTCAAACGCTTGAACCACGGGTGATGCGCCGGAAAGCTCGTTGCGGAGGGTCATCTCGTAGGCGATTTTGGCTTCGTCTTCCGAGATTTGACGCCAACGCTCAAGTTTGGGATAGGAGGCGTCGGAGGTCGATTCGAAGGTGGGTTTTCCACCCAAGGCGGCGGGCAGGTCTTGCGGGTCGGTATTCGGCATGGGCTGTGTTTATCCTCCGACAAACTTAATGGGCGTAGTCTATCAGGATCGGTCCCCCTTGTCAAGAGGGGAAAAAGCAGTGAAAACAGTGACCAGTGGTTAGTGGCTAGTTAGAGCGGGATTTCGTAAGAACGTCGACTAATTGATGGAGGATGTAGTGCGGAAGTGTAGAGCTTAGAACCTGTTTGAAAAGTACGATTTGTAAGGCGCGCAGGAGATTTCTATCGCGCTCGTTATTCACTCGCTTGATTGCAACCTGCAGAATTGTGGTAGAA
>JAAXGO010000316.1 GCA_012267425.1 Rhodothermales bacterium | reverse complement strand
GTTTTCTGCCGATCACACATCAGAGATTCAATAAGAACACGCTGCTCGGAAATTGGCGGCAAGAGCATAGGCACGTCGACGAGCACATCAGTTCTCAAGGCTTTGGTACCATGCCCAGCCTCCGCAACTAACGTGAGCAAGAATGACTCTATGGACGAAAGGTACAACTGAAAATATTCTGGCAAGACCTCTCCCTTTGACCGAATAACCTTCATATCCTGATTGATCGTGTACCGTCCTCGAGCGACGGCTACCGGCACGGTTCGCGCCAGAATCATGCCGCGAATAACGATTACTGCGTTGTCTTCTTCATGGAGCCTCAATCCATAATCGGACACTGCGTACTCAGTTACGTTATCCACGGACGATGTAAGCTCGTCAGACTTTACGTCCTTTGGGGAAATCCAACGAATGTCCCCATCCCAATACTCTGGAATTGTTGTCGTGGGCGTCGAGCCTGAAACAAGTTTGGCAGTGAACCGGAAGCGTTTAATACGCCAATGTGCCGGTATGTCGCCCAGCCAGTCAATGCCGGAGGGTTTCATCGGGGCGTCGGGATCGAGCCCCTTGGTGACGGCTTGGGTGATGAGTGCTTGGCGTTTCTCGGCCAGCCGGTCCAGAAGTTTCCGCTTCCTCTCGATCAACGCGTCGATCCGAGCTGTCTTCTCGTCCAGAAACCGTGCGATTTGGCGTTGGGTGGAGAGCGGGGGCAGAGCCAGCGGAGCCGCCTTAACCTTCTCGGCTGTGAAATGCCGAATAGTGGCCACGTTGCAGACCATCTCAACATAGCCCGCGGTCTTGAGAAACTTGAACCAGTAGTAAATGAAGCGAGATTCTATCTTGCCGCGGTAGTCGGGTCGCACACGATTAATCGCGTTCTGAAAATAGTACTCGCCGTCGGCATCAAAGATTGCAGCGCGCCCAGCGTCACCACCCTCACTTACCAGAATATCTCCTCTTGCAAGGCGAAATCGATCAGTCTCCTGAGGACGTATCCACATTCTGAATTCATGCCCAAAATCCAGTCCCTCCTTTCCGATGTTGATTGCCCGGAGATAGGGCTTCAGTTCATCTAATTCGGACGATGGATCGTTCTGAAGCATCTTTCCGAGCTGAACTTCGCAGTATTTTCCGACGTTTGCCCTTGTCCAGTTCTGCGGAGTATGGACGACAATGTTCATTCGACCAAGCCCTTCAGCAGCCCCGCGATCTTCCCATTAAGCCTAGTGATGTCCACCTCGATCTCGTCGAGCGAACGGGGCGGCTTGTAGAACAGATAGAAATGCCAGTTGATCGAGAATTTGCAGCCGACCTTCGTCATACCTGCCCCTTTCCTCCGATTTTCTTTCCCTTTTGCTTTCGTGCACCGCCAAGCACTTTTGCCGACGCCTTTAACTCTTCGGCATAGCGGGCTTCGGCCTCGGTTTCGACGGCCAAGCGACGGCGCTGGGCGAAGGCCGCATATTGCCGGTTGGCGTGGTCTAGAGCATCCCGATGGCTAACACGGCCTGCGCCTTCGAGCACGGGCAATTCCGTATCTCCGAGGAACTTGTCAAGAAAAACCTCCCAATCGCCCATGCGGATGTCCTGCCGCCGTCCGGCGCGAAACTCGGCCTGGTCCAGGAACATGACAGTGATGCGGTTCAAGGTGTCGATTTCCCGATTGTCGAGGTAGTTCTTGGCGGTGCCGACATCGCGCTTGAGTACTTGGCGGCCCTTCCAGCTCGTCGCTCCCATGTTGGGTTTCCCGGCGTCGGCCCGCTCGTGGACGATCTCGGCCGCAGTCAGACCGGTCGCCGCGAAGCGCATCTTGTTCTGCACTGTGGCAAAGAAGATCTGGGTTTCACGCTCGCCTTCACGGTAATCGCTGGCAAGGGCGAAGATGTCGCGAATACGCTGGTAGACACGCGCTTCGCTGGCGCGGATGTCGCGGATGCGCGCCAGCAGCTCATCGAAGTAATCGATCGTGCTGGAAGTTCCTTTGAGCCGATCATCGTCGAGCGTGAAGCCCTTGACCAGGTACTCGCTGAGACGCGAGGTGGCCCATTGCCGGAACTGAGTGCCGCGGTTCGAGCGTACGCGGTAGCCAACGGCGATGATCATTTCCAGGCTGTAGTGTTCGAGAATACGCTTGACCTGTCGCTTGCCCTCCGATTGAACTATTAAGTATTTCTTAAGAGTTGCCTCCGGCCGCAGCTCTCCTTGTTCGTATATGGCTGATATGTGCTGGTTGATGTTGGGAATTGAGGTACCGTAGAGATCGGCGATCAAACGTTGGGTCAGCCATACGTTTTCGCCTTCGAGCAGCACGCGAATGGGTGCTGCGTCTTCGCTTGTCCGGTACATCAACAGCTCGCCGCCGGGTTTGGATTGGTCCTGCATGCTCATGCCATCAACCCCTTTAGCAGTTCGGCGACCTCCCCTTCGAGCCTTGTAATGTCCGCCTCGATCTCGTCGAGTGGACGCGGTGGTTCGTAGACGTAGAAGTGCCGGTTGATCGGGATTTCGTAGCCAACTTTGGTCTTGCCGTAGTCCACCCAGGCATCGGGCACATGGGGCAGCACCTCGTGCGCGATATAGGTGTCGATGTGGCCCCGAAAGGCATCAACCAGTCGGTCGTTGGGCTTGCGTGGCCCGAAATCCATCGGCAGGGGCAGCGCCGTGCAAGGCGGCAAGGGGATGTTCTCGGTGTCGCGAAGTTCGCTGTCGGGCTCCGGCCGTCCCTTGCCGTCCCGGCAAATCTCGGCGTCCTGGTCGCGCTCACCGATAGCGACGAAGATCGCCTTCTTGGTCGCGGCGGGGATTTTGACACTGGCGCGCTCCGCCGCCTTGACCATGTCGGCTTCGAACGCCGCGCGGTCCATGAAGCGCCCGCTGCTCTTGAGCGTCGCGAGCACGGCGCGGATGGCGTCCTG
>JAAXGO010000315.1 GCA_012267425.1 Rhodothermales bacterium | reverse complement strand
TGTCGGGAAATGTTAACTATTGACATGGTATTACACAATAATTAAACAGTTGTCTTCTCAATATATTATGGCATTTGTTCAGAATTTCCCTAGCTTACAATGGCAACTGATGCACTTGCGCCGATGCGCGTTGCCCCGTGTGCGACCATGGTTTCTGCCTCGCTTCGGGTGCGCACGCCGCCTGATGCTTTGACACCCATTTTCTGGCCCACCACCGTTCGCATAAGTGCAATGTCTGAAGCGGTGGCCCCGCCGCTTGAAAACCCGGTCGAGGTTTTCACGAAATCCGCTTCAGCATTCTGTGCAAGGCAGCAAGCAATGACCTTCTCCTCGTCAGTCAACAGTGCCGTTTCGAGGATTACCTTCACAACTGCACGTGACCGTGAGGCCCTTACTACTGAGCGGATGTCGTCTTCGACGGAGTCGTAGCGCTTGCTTTTGAGCAGCCCCACATTGAGTACCATGTCCAGCTCGGACGCACCGTCCTCGACCGCCTGGCGCGCTTCGGCGGTTTTCACAGCGGAGTGGTTGGCACCGTGTGGAAAACCGATCACGGTGCAGGTTGCAATCTCGGATCCCTGCAGCTGACGAGCGGCAAGAGCCGTATAACACGGAGGGATGCAGACCGACGCAAAACAGTGCTTCAGCGCCTCGCGGCAGAGCTCTTTGACGGCACTCTCCGTGGTGTCCGGCTTAAGTGCCGTATGGTCGATCATGCGAGCCAGAGGTGGCGCAAGATCACACGCCGACGTACGGCGTACACCAATGCGGCATGCGCCAGCATCCACCATACACCGCAAAGCGTCATGGATATACGTATCCGAGCGTTTTCTGTCGTTGTCTCGCCCTGCGGTGAGACGTTTAGTAATGCGGATGCGCTCGACTTCGGTCATACATTCCAAAATACGACGTGAGAATCAGATCTTAGCAAAGAATACACGGCTGCGTGCTACTTGCCCCGCCGCCATCAGCACGCTACGACCGGTTTTGCCTTCATGCCCCGACTCGCCGTAGTACTTCTTGTCGGGCTCACACTCGCGGCCGGCTGCAGAGTCGTACCGGAGCCTGCACAAACGGTCCTCGTCACCGACGATCTCGGGCGGGCAATCGCCGTGCCGCGATCGATCGATCGTGTGGTTACACTCGCACCCAACGTCACTGAAATCATTTTTGCAGCCGGTGCCGGGCACAAGCTCGTCGGGGTAACCACAGCGGACGATTATCCGCCGGCCGTCGACAGCCTGCCGCGATTGAACGCATGGCCTGTAAATTTTGAGACTATCTTGGCGCTTAAGCCCGATTTGGTGGCGGCAAGCGGCCAGGTGACAAATCCGGCTGATGCTTCAGTGTTGTCGTCCCTTGGCCTGCCGACGTATTTTTTCGAAGCGAACGATCTAGGCGAACTCATCGATTCCATTCGACGGGCCGGCACGCTCTTTTCGACGGAGGCGGCGTCTCGTCGGGCAGCGGACTCGCTCGAAGCATCCCTCAAAGCTCTAGAAAGCCTCACTGCCGGTATAGAGTATCGTCCCACCACGCTGTTTCTGGCCGGCGATGAAACCCTCTACTCCTTCGGACAAGGCAGCCACATCCACGACGTGATCCGCCGCGCCGGTGGGCAGAGCGTGACGGAAACGTTTGCCACGCGCGCGCCCGTTCTGAGCGACGAGTTCGTACTTCTCGCCCGCCCGGACGTTATCATCGCTGGCTCCGGCGCAGATCGATTACTCGAACTTCATCCTACGTGGGACATCGTGCCGGCAATTGAGGACGGTCGTGTCTTTTCGTTGGATCAAGATCTATTTGTACGCCCAGGACCGCGTTTGATCGAAGGGACCCGCCGTCTGGCCGCACGGCTACACCCGGATCTTTTTCCTCCCGGGTGATGAAGCGACGCTGGCTTGTCATACCTACGCTGCTTGTGCTGCTTGTGATATCCGTCGTTCTGGCGGTATCGGTGGGTGCCGACGTGGGCAAGGGCGAAGTTGTGCGCGTGTTGGGGCACCACCTGGCCGGGAAGGCCGGAGATGTACCCGACGCGACGGCGGACCGCATCGTGTGGTATTTGAGGATGCCGCGCGCCTTACTTGCCCTTCTGGTCGGCGGCGGGCTGTCCATCGTGGGTGCCGCGATGCAGACACTCGTTCGCAACCCGCTCGCGGAGCCGTATATCCTGGGCATTTCCAGCGGGGCGTCGGCTGGCGCGTCGCTCTTCTACATGGGCTTTCTGCCGCCAGTGGTGTCAATGGCTCTGTCGATGCCTGTGGCGGCGTTTCTGGGAGGGCTCGTCTCGGTGACAGTCGTGTATCTCGTTTCCCGCAGCGGAAGGCGACTTTCAGTTGCACGGCTGCTTTTGGCCGGGGTCGCGATGGCGGCACTCATGGCATCCGTTACGTCATTCGTCACGCTGTCTTCTCCGGACCCTGACCGTCTCCGTGCCGTGCTTTTCTGGCTTCTGGGCTCGCTGCACAAGGCGACGTGGTCGCTGCTTCCGCTCCCTGCGGTTGTGACGGCCAGTGGTCTTTTGGCGTTACTCATTCTGGCGCGACCTCTCGATGCCATGCTCATTGGAGACGAGCCCGCACACAATCTGGGCGTTCCAGTAGAAATCACGAAGCGGTTGCTCATCGTTCTGGCAGCGCTCGTGACTGGTGTTTTGGTTGCGGTATCTGGTGCGATCGGCTTTGTAGGGCTCATTATTCCGCATGCTGTCCGCTCCGTCGTCGGGGTGACTCACCGACGCCTGTTACCTGCCTGCTTCGTTGCCGGCGCGCTGTTCTTGTTGTGGGCAGACACGGCGGCCCGTGCACTGCTGCCCTTGGAGGAACTGCCGGTTGGTATCATCACAGCACTTTGCGGCGTCCCGTTTTTCCTGATCCTCCTTCGCCGCAGCGAGTACCGCTACACGTGAACGTTTGTCGCAGGCCGTCGTTTAGGGGCCGCACTCAAGAAGTTCTTCCCACGACGAGTCAATGCTAGATGCGGCCGTAGGGCAGAAAGAACCGCGCGGAAAGACTGTTACGCTGCATGCTATCCAAGAGCCCGTTGCGGACAACCTACAGGAGTTCCACAGATACTTTCGGAATGCGGTCCGCTCACCTGTCGGCCTGCTAAACACCGTCGTCAGATACGTCCTGCGCCAGAAGGGCAAGCGTATTCGCCCGACGCTCGTATTGCTTACCGCGCAGGCCTGCGGCGGAGTGACGGAAGCCAGCCACCGGGCTGCTGTGCTCGCAGAACTCCTGCACACGGCGACGCTCGTGCACGACGACGTGGTCGACGAAGCCGAGATGCGCCGGGGCGTGTTTTCGATCAACGCGCTGTGGAAGAACAAGACGGCGGTACTTCTGGGCGACTATCTGCTCAGCCGCGGGCTGCTTCTTGCGCTCGAGTACGAGGATTTCGAGACGCTCCGCATCCTCTCCGACGCCGTGCGCCGCATGAGTGAAGGGGAGCTTCTGCAGATCGAAAAAGTGCGGCATCTTGACATTGACGAGGAGACATATTTCCGCATTATTTCCGACAAGACAGCGTCACTCATCGCCGCCTGCGCAGCGTGCGGAGCCTACAGCGCGTGCACAGACCCGGAGACCGTCGAGCAGATGCGGCTGATGGGAGAGAGCCTAGGAATAGCCTTCCAGATCCGGGACGATCTGTTCGACTACGGAGACCGCGGCGTCGGCAAGCCGGTTGGTGCTGACTTGCAGGAAAAGAAACTGACTTTGCCTCTCATCTACGCCCTGCGGACTACAAATTCATCGGGTCGAAGGCGCGTCATGAGCATTGTCCGCAAGCGCAAGAAAGACCGCTCCGACCGGCAGACCGTCACGCGTTTCGTCAAGGAAACAGGTGGTCTTTCGTATGCCCGTAGCGTCATGGTTGATCATGCGCACAAAGCGCAGCACATTCTCTCTCAGCTTCCCCCCACGCCAGCTCGCGATGCGTTGACTGACCTGGCTGAATACGTCACCATTCGCACCAGATAGATGGCGACGCTTCACCTTCTGGGTACGGGTGCACCACTGAGCCAGTCACATCGCACGACAACAATGTTGGCGTGTACGAGTGACGAATCGACGCTGGTTATCGACTGCGGGGGCGATGTAGTCCAACGCCTCTTTGCAGCGCACATCGAGTTGGATACGGTGGAAGCCCTCATCCTGACGCACGAGCACGTTGATCACACTGGTGGCTTTCCGCTAATGATGGAGAAGTTGTGGCTGTCGGGACGCCGCCGCCCACTTCCGGTCTACGGTCTCGAGAGCGCGATCGACCAGGTCAGGCGGAGTTTTGCCACCTACGATACGAAGCCGTGGATCGGCCTCCCCGAGATCCATTGGACACCGGTGGAGTCGGGGGCCGGAAGCCGGGTGTTGTCCAATGCCGACTGGCAGGTTACGGCGGCGCCCGGTATCCATCCCGTTCCAGTAATCGGACTGCGGATCGCAAGCGTGAAAACACGCCGCGTCATGGTCTACAGCGCGGATACGGCTCCCTCAGAGGCCATAACGAGGCTCGCCGCAAGAGCGAACGTTCTGGTCCACGAAGCGACCGGCTCAGGTCCGGGTCACTCCAGCGCGTCGGAGGCTGCGAGGACTGCCGCGGTCGCCGGTGTTCAGCGGCTTCTGCTGGTCCACATCCCGAGGAATTTTCGGGAAAGAGACATAGTGGACGCGCGCAGGATCTTCGCGGCAACCGAGCTCGGTCAGGAACTCGGTGCCTATCGCATCTGAGATCGTCAGCGTTCGAGGTGAACCGTCCGCGTCCGCACCGCGTCGGCTTCTCCCAAAAAGTCGCGCACCGTAACCGAGAGCTCATACGTTCCGCGCGGTACGTCACGAACGTCAATCGCCACGAATTCAACTACGGTAGGTGCCGAACCCTCATGCAAACGGTCCTCAAGGGTTATCGCGCCTTCATCCTGGACATCACCCCGGCGGTCGATGGGCCTCAGAGTGTACGAAACCGAATAGCGCGTGCGGCCCGAGCTTGCTAATTCAAGATCATAGATCTCGAACACGAGAAAGAATCCACGCGCCAGCGTAAAGCGATGCAGTGGATTCACCTCGACGGTAAGGTCCTGCCGCGTTGGACGTACTAAACCCGGTGGCGTGTGAACGGTGTCGGCCAGGAGGATGTCGCTCAGCTTGAGTCCCGGATAGTCGAACCGCGGGGGACGATACTTTTCGGTGTGCGTGCCCAGGTGCGACGTAGTGAGTGATCGGACGTGGAAAGCGAGGCGATAATCGAGAGGCAGCACATCCACCTGGATACGGCCCGTAAATGACCTTTCAACGCCGAGGTCTTTGTTTTCGCGGTACAGTGCGTGCTGCAGCCATGCTTCGTCATGAAGAGCCAACCCCACCTCCACGCGTACGGAGTTCGACTCGGGTCCGAATTCCTCCACTGGAATCGTATAGTAGACTTCGAGGAGGGTACGGTCGTCAAGTCCCCGAAATGCGGCGAGGACGTGCGGAATGCTGACAACCTCCGTTTTGTCCGGCCACCGGTGCCGATCAGTCGTGAGGCCGCGCATTATGTACTCAGCACTCTTGCGGAGCGCATCGAGCGGATCCAACCCGACGAACCTCGGACCATACGTGCTGCCCTTCGGAACCGGCGTAAAGTGCGTGGTAACGCTGCAGATTTCGCGGATGCAGGTGGGCGCAAAATGAAAGATCATCAAGGAGTCTTCGTAGAGCCACGACTGCGCCTCGCCCACGGTATAGTCGTCGGGCTCTCCGTGCCGAATGAAGGTCACGCCGCGGTCGTCGTAGTCGTGTCCGAGCTCATACGTCGCGGGAAAGATGTCTTTGCGGTAGGTAAATGGGCTACGGTACCAGCTACGGTACCCGTGGAACAGATAGTCACGATCGGCGACGCGGAGCCTACGGTAATGCTCCGCCATGCGGGCATTGTAAGGAGCCGCTGGCATCGGATCCCGCTTCGCCCAAAAGGACTCAAAAAAACGACGCCAACCGGCATCGTCTTGAGCAGCATGAAACTCGTCGGTTTCCACTGGACTGACAATTGTCCTAATTTCTTCGAAGAGGATGTGTGCATCGACTGCGGACACGATCGAATCGATGGCCTTCTTCACGTATGACGAGCCGGCGACGGGGTCGCTCCGTCCAAACGCCAACCGGGCACGCGCCAGAAGAACGGCGACGAGTGGCACCTCCTTTTGATTTTCCTCCAGCGCCAGAAAAATGTCGTCCGCCGCGTAATGGAGCCCCTGTCGTGCAAACGTGTAGCCAACGAAGAGCTGCGCCCGGTTGCCGCCGATTTCTCGTAGCACTCTCCGCGCTTCGGCGGGGTCGGTTTCAAGGACGTACCGGGAATATATCTTGAACAGCCCTACGTGTGCTTCGACGTGCTCGGGCCGCAGTTGCAGCTGCTCTTCACCAAGTCGGATCGCTCCTTCGAAATCATCGACGTATTGTCGAAGAATTGCGGACTGGTACAATACGTCCCGGTAGAGGGAGTCGCGCGCCAGGATGGCGTTAAAATCCGCTTGGGCCCGATCCAGAAATCTGGCAATCCCGCTCTGCATCGTCGGGTGCTTTCCGCGCTCTCCTAGGGCTATGCCGCGGAGATAGAGCGCGTCAAGCGCTGGCTCGTCAGTGGCGTTGATCCCGTCAGAAAGCAGCGAAACGGCCCGTGCGAAACGGCCGTTTTCCATCGCCGAGTGGGCACGGGTCAAGTAATCCGCCGCCGGGGACGGTTGTGCGGTAGCCAGCGTCGTGCACAGACCGGCGAGAACGAACCACAGCCATGTCCGTGCACAGGTTAGCGGCATGTCGGAACGGGGTATACGTGTACTATACCGACCCGACTCGGTGCATCTACAGCCATGTGCGGCCCAATGCCGCACCCAGTGCCAGTGCCTAAATGATGGCGCTGATCTTCTGGAAGATCTCCTTGTGAGGCTCGCCGGTCTTTTCGTGGATCAGCTTTACCATTCTCTGCATGCTTCCGCGCGCTTTCTTCATCTCCTTGTCACCGAAGTCGGCCTCGCTCCAAATCGATTCAATCTGGCTTCTGACTTGCATCCAGCTTTCGTTCATCCTTGGCGTGGCCATGAGTACCTCGTGCGGTGTTACAGCGTGATCCCGAAAGAATCGCTTACGTGACGCCTGCGAACCGGTTCCAGAACATCAGGCCGAGAATGACAACCCAAAGCAGATGCCCGATTCCGCCTGCGATCACCACGCGTCTCTGCGGCGAGACTTTGTCGGAGCCCGTCTCGACGGCTGTACGAAGCGATTTAGCGGCGGGCTGGACGACCACGTAATGCAGAATTACGAGAACGAAGATCAGCATCGACGCCACGTGATACTGAATCTCTCCTGCGTAGCCGCCACCGAGCACAAGGATGCCCATGGCAAACGCAAACGTAAGCAGGATGAATATGCCGACGAGCCGGACCGATTCGACCGCTTCGTCGGCGAGCGCCGCTGCTGCTGCTCCGTCGAGAGACGATGCCTTGCGGGCTTGTTTGGACAGTCGCAGCGCCATGCCGAACCAGGCTGCTGCCGTCAGTACGTGGAGGAAGACGAGGACTTCTTTGAGCATGGGGGCGGAGCGAATAGGGTCGGTGATTCAATCAACGCCCCCGAGTGGTGGAACCCAAGTTCAGAAATCGTGAAATCCGTCTACACGGCCGGAGCAGCGGTATCTCCCACGACGATAGTCCGCGCTGGTTGGTGATGTCGGAGCCATTCATCCCGATCGAATGCGTCTACTTGTATGGCGTCCCACCTGGCGGCCTCGGCCCCCAAAACGAACTCTGCTTCTTGCGTCGTGATAATGCCTGCGCCAACAGCGCGTTCAAGCACGTTCCGGTCGGGACGCTTCGTTCCCAGGACTTTTGCGATTGTCTTCGTGATTCGGTCACTGGCTGCACTCAGATCAAGTGCCCTCTCGAGGCGTGCGAGGGTCTCGGATGCGTTTTCCGGGACATAGACACCCTCAGTCATCCGCGAGCGCTGCTCCGACGGCGTCTGCATCCTGCGTGCCACCTTGTGTCCCGTGCGGTCTGACGGGCCGGTGCCCAGGCGGTTGAGGCGTGACCAGGCAGCAACAGGGCCGCGCATGAACCAGCTAAGCGCGGGAATCCGCAGATTCTGCAGGAGCCCATCAAAAGCCACCTGCATACGTTCAAACGAGTATTCCATGGCCCAGCGGAAGTAGGGATGGTCTTCCGGGCGGCGACCCTCAGCTTCGAAGCGCCTTATGGTTGCCGTGGCCAGATACAGCCAGGAGAACACGTCGGCAAAACGGCCAGTGATTTTTTCGCGCCGCTTCAGTTGTCCGCCGTAGGACACCAAAGCGAGGTCGGTTAGAAAGGCAAAAGACGCAGAGGCCCACTTCAGTTTACGCACGTAGGGCGTTGTCGAACCAGACAGCCATCCACGCGAAACGCTGAGCAGTACGCTCCTGAAGCCGTTACGAATGACGTGCCCGATGTGTCCCCAGAAAGCGCGATCAAACGCGACGATATCACCTGCGGCGAGGGCTTGAATTTCCGGGTAGGCGAATGGATGGCAGCGGATGGCACCCTGACCGAAGATCATCAGTGTCCGTGTAAGGATATTGGCACCTTCCACGGTGATGCCGACAGGGTTGTTGATATACGCGTGTGCCAGCAGGTTGCGGGGTCCGCGCGATATGGCGTTCCCTCCAAGGATGTCCATCCCGTCCAGGATGATCTTTCGCCCGAGCTCTGTTGTGTTGTATTTCATCATCGCTGTCACGACCGCTGGCGCAGCGCCTCTGTCGATCGCTCCCAGCGTGAATGTGCGGGCGGCTTCCATGAGGTAGGTCCAGCCGCCGATCCGCGCCAAGGGCTCTTCGATTCCTTCGAACTTGCCGATCGGAAGGCCGAATTGGTACCTGGAAGCGGCGTGCGCCGAGGCAACGCGAAAGACAAGTTTCGCGCCGCCCACGGCGGTGGCAGGAAGCGAAATTCCCCGCCCCGCGGCAAGTGTCTCGACCAGCATCCGCCAGCCTTGCCCGGCGCCGTCGGGCCCGCCGATAATGCTGTCGATGCCCACGATGACGTCATGACCCTCAGTCGGAGCATTCACAAACGGCACGCCCAGAGGATCGTGTAGACGCCCGATGACGACACCGGGCAAATCTGTGGGAACGAGCAGGCATGTGATGCCGGGATGCTTACCCCGGCCAAGGATGTTCTCTGGATCGTGGAGTTTAACAGCGAGGCCCAAGACTCCCGCAATCGCCGACAGCGTAATGTACCGCTTGGACCAGTTGAGGCGCAGCTGGATGTCTCCGTCTTCAGCACGGAATACAACGGCGGATGCCGTAATTGCACCAGCGTCGGAACCCGCATTCGGCTCGGTAAGGGCAAAGGCGGGAATCAAACGGGCGTCCGCCAGACGGGGCAGATACCAGTCACATTGCGCAGGTGTCCCGTAGTGGATGAGCAGCTCGGCGGGTCCGAGCGAATTGGGAACCATAACGGTCGTCGCGAGAGGCGCCGAGCGGGTGGTTAGCTTCATCACAACGGCACTGTTGGCCATCGCCGAAAATCCCAGCCCACCATACTTTTTCGGGATAATCATGCCGAAAAAATTCTCGCGTGCGATGATGTTCCATGCTTTCTGTGGGAGTTGTCGCGTCGTCCAGAAATCCCAGTCGTCGACGACGCGACAGAGCTCTTCGACGGGCCCGTCAAGGAAGGCCTGCTCTTCGTCGGTGAGTCCAGGGTAGGGTTCGCCGAGAATACGCTTGAAGTCGGGCCGCCCAGAAAACAGCTCCCCTTCGATCCACACGCTTCCCGCCTCGATGGCAATCTTTTCGGTATCCGAGATGCGGG